>NZ_DASSCY010000085.1:0-16362 GCF_035697385.1 Mycobacterium sp.
AGGAGCCCGTCGCGGTGCTCGACGGCGACGACGAGGCCACCTTGCACGAACGGATCAAGACAGTCGAACGACGGCTGCTGGTGGATGTGTTGGCCGCGTTGGCGACTCGCGGTGTGACCTGGAGCGGACGAAAGGCAACCATAGGATGACCGAGGACGGGCGTAGGCCGATCCGCCGCGCATTGATCAGTGTCTACGACAAGACGGGTCTTGACGAGCTGGCGCGCGGTCTACACGACGCGGGCGTGGACATCGTGTCGACCGGGTCCACGGCGAAAACCATTGCCGCCGCTGGTGTCCCGGTGACACCCGTCGAAGAGGTCACCGGCTTCCCCGAGGTGCTCGACGGCCGGGTCAAGACCCTGCATCCGCATGTGCACGCCGGCCTGCTCGCCGATCAGCGCAAGCCCGAACACGTTTCGGCCCTCGCCGAGCTGGGAATCGCCGCGTTCGACCTCGTCGTGGTCAACCTCTATCCGTTCACCGAGACCGTCAACTCCGGTGCCAGCGTTGACGAATGCGTCGAGCAGATCGACATTGGCGGGCCGTCGATGGTGCGCGCATCCGCCAAGAACCATCCCAGCGTCGCCGTGGTTGTCGACCCGCTCGGCTACGACGGCGTGCTGGCGGCGGTCCGAGCGGGCGGCTTCACCTTAGCGGAGCGAAAGATTCTGGCGTCGTTGGCATTTCGGCACACCGCTGAGTACGACGTTGCGGTGGCGTCGTGGATGGGATCGGTGCTTGCTCCTGAAGAACACGCGCAGAAGTTACCCGCCTGGGTAGGTGCGACGTGGCGGCGGACATCGGTGCTGCGGTACGGGGAGAACCCGCATCAGCAGGCCGCGCTGTATGCCAACGATGCCGCGTGGCCCGGCCTTGCGCAGGCCGAACAGCTGCACGGAAAAGAGATGTCCTACAACAACTACACCGACGCCGACGCGGCATGGCGGGCCGCGTTCGACCACGAAGAGATCTGCGTGGCGATCATCAAGCACGCCAACCCGTGCGGCATCGCGATCTCCTCGGTTTCTGTCGCCGACGCGCACCGCAAGGCCCACGAATGCGATCCGCTGTCCGCGTTCGGCGGGGTCATCGCCGCCAACACGACGGTCAGCGTCGAGATGGCCGAGACCGTCGCCGACATCTTCACCGAAGTGATCATCGCGCCCGCGTACGAGCCCGGCGCAGTGGAAGTCCTTGCGCGCAAAAAGAATATCCGCGTGCTGGTGGCCTCCGAGCCGCAGCAGGGCGGCAGCGAGTTCCGCCAAGTCAGTGGCGGTCTGCTGCTGCAGCAGCGCGACGAGTTGACCGCATCCGGTGACGACCCGAACAACTGGACGCTGGCAACCGGATCCCCGGCTGACCCGGCGACGCTCGCCGACCTCAAGTTCGCATGGCGCACCTGCCGCGCGGTGAAGTCCAACGCGATCGTCATCGCCGCCGACGGCGCCACCATCGGCGTCGGCATGGGTCAGGTCAACCGTGTCGACGCGGCCCGCCTGGCCGTGCAGCGCGGCGGAGACCGGGTGCGCGGTGCGGTCGCGGCCTCAGATGCGTTCTTCCCGTTCCCCGACGGGCTGGAAACCCTGACCGAGGGCGGCGTGAAGGCGATCGTGCATCCCGGCGGGTCGATGCGCGACGACCTGGTAACCGCAGCCGCCGAGGCAGCATCCATCACGCTCTACCTCACCGGCGCTCGCCACTTCGCGCACTGACGACCCTGCGCGCAAGGCGTCGACTTTCGGCGGTGTGTCGAGTGCAGACACGCACACTCGCGGGGACGACTATGTTTCACCCCATGGTGATTTCGCCGAAAAACGTCGCTGTGCTGCTGGCAGTGCTGACCGTTCTGACGACGTCGTGCACACGATACGTCGACGATGCCCGGGCAGTCGCCGGTGCCGATCGGTCACCTATCTCCGCAGGCGATGGGTCACAGTGCGAAACAGTGGATGCTCCCTTGACGACGATCCCGGCCAAAGGTGCGGACGACCCCGTGATGAAGATTCCGCAGCCGGAAGGTTGGGATCGCTCGACGATGCTGGACTCGGAACTGATCCGTTTCGCCATGGGCAATAAAAGACTGAGCAAGGACGGCTTCGCGCCAAACGTAGTGGTGACGTTGGAGAGCGCCCCCGGCGTCGAAGACCCGGACGTCGTCTTCGACACCATGCGCTCGGCGCTCGAATCCGATTTCGGCGCCACCGATCTGCGCGTTTCGGATCACACGCTGTGCGGTCTGCCCGCCCAGACCATGGAATATCAGACGCCGCCGCTTGGCGATATCGCTCCGCACCCGGGGACCGCAGTCGTGGCGGTTCTCCACGCCGACGGCACAACATTCGCGGCGAGCGTGACCGTCCAGACCTCCGACCCCAACGACCCGACGTATGAGCGCGACGCAGACATGATCCTGACGGGCTTCCAGATGCTGCCGCCGTCTGGGTCGTGACTGAGCCACGCAGTATTGGATCGCGCTGTACAAAACCTGGTACCGTGGCGACATGGCACGGCCACGCATGTTCGACGAAGAGCAGGCGCTTGAGGGCGCGATGCGACTGTTCTGGTCGTCCGGGTACGACGCGACATCGACCGAAGAACTATGTGAGGCAACGGGTCTGCGCCGCAGCAGCATCTACAACACGTTTCGCAGCAAGCACGAATTGTTCCTGCAGGCGCTGTCGCGCTACCTCGTATGGAAGACCGGTGCGTACCTGGAATTGCTGACTGGCGAATCGCCTGCCGCAGAGCGTGTGCACGAGATGTTGCGGTACGCCGCTGACCAGGCGGCGAAAAGTGGCAGAGACGGGTGTTTCGCGGTGAACACGATCACCGAACGCAGTAGCCGCGATCCCGAGGTCGACGCGCTGCTGCGCGCGGACACCTCGCGGCGCATCGCCGCCATCCGTGATGTCCTCGCGGCGGGTCAGCGCGTGGGTGAAGTGGACCGCGCGAAAGACCCCGACGCGCTCGCGAATTTCATCGACGCGACGCTGGCCGGCATCCATGTCGCCGCGCGGGGCGGGAAAAGTCGTCGGACGCTGCGGGCGATCGCCGATACCGCCGTTCTGGCGTTGTAGCTGATCACACCAGGGCCGCCGTGCGCCGCGGCTGCCCACGTTTTGTACAGGACGATCTAAAATGGGAAGGAATCCGATGCGTGAATCGAAAATCCCGTTGTCCATATACGCGCTGGCATTTGCCATCTGCGCGCAGGGCACATCAGAGCTGATGCTCTCGGGGCTCTTGCCGGCGATCGCGTCAGACCTCGATGTTTCGTTGTCCAGCGCGGGCTTGCTGGCTTCGGGTTTCGCCGTCGGGATGGCCGTCGGCGCGCCGATGCTCACCGTCGCCACGCTGGGATGGCCACGCCGCCACGCCATGCTCGCTTTTCTCGCTGCCTTCGTCGCCACCCACGTCGTCGGGGCGATGGCGCCGAGCTACGAAGTTCTGATGGTGTCGCGAGTCCTTGGTGCCATCGTGTACGCAGGCTTTTGGGTGGTGGCCATCGTCAGTGCGGTCTCGTTGGTACCGCCGCAACTGAAGGGCCGAGCGCTCGCGATCGTTGCCGGTGGCTTGACCATCGCGACCATTGTCGGCGTTCCGGCAGGCACCGTCCTTGGGCAGCAGTTCGGCTGGCGGGCGACGGTCTGGGCCGTTGCGGTCCTGACCGCGGTCTCTGCGATCGGAATTCTTGCCACCGCGCCGCGCGATCATCGCGGGAGCGCGCCACGCCCACAACTGCGCAGAGAACTTGAGGCCCTTGGCAATCCGCGGCTGTGGCTGGCATATGTAGCGACCGCCATGTCGTCGGGTCAAGCCTTCGCGACATTCACATTCGTCGGTGCGCTGCTGATCGAGGTGTCATCGGTGCCCGAGAGCTGGGTGCCTGCGGCGTTGGTGGTGTCGGGCGTCGGCTCGCTACTGGGCCTCGTAGTCGGCGGCCGCACCTCCGACAGGTGGCCGTTCGCGACCCTGGCGATCGGTTTCGGCGGAGCGGCCATCACGGCGCTGCTGCTCTTCACCACCGCGGCCATGCCGATCCCGGCCATCCTGCTCTCGGCGGTCTTGCAGTTCTTCGCGTTCGCGACGAATCCTGCGGTAAACGTGCGGGTGTTCACCCTGGCTGCGAACGCACCCAATCTCGCGGGTGCGGGCAATATCACGGGATTCAACATCGGGATCATCGTCGGGCCGGCGTTGAGCGCAGCCTTGATCGACAACGGATTCGGCCTCGCGGCGGTGGCCTGGGCTTCAGCCGGAATGGCTGTCGTCGGACTGGCCGCGACCGGGTGGTCGTACGCGCTGCGACACAAGGATCCTCACGGCCGTGAGACAGGCGACGAGGCGGAAGCACTGCCGCTGCTTGCGAGCAGTCGTAGCGTGGAGTGGTGACTCAACCCCAAGATCTGCCCCGGACCGTCGGCGAACTGAAGGCCTCCGGTCATCGCGAGCGGGGCGTCAAAGCCGAAATCCGGGAGAACCTGCTGGCAGCGCTGGGCTCAGGCGCCGCAGGAGAAGAAGTGTGGCCCGGCATCCTCGGCTTCGAAGACACCGTGATCCCGCAGCTCGAGCGTGCCCTGATCGCGGGACACGACCTGGTGTTGCTCGGTGAACGTGGACAGGGCAAGACGCGGCTGCTGCGGGCATTGACCGGTCTGCTCGACGAATGGACTCCGGTCATCGCCGGGGCCGAGCTCAACGAGCACCCGTACTCACCCATCACGCCCGAGTCCATTCGGCGCGCGGCCGATTCAGGTGACGACCTTCCTGTGGCGTGGATTCACCGCAGCGAGCGCTACACAGAGAAGCTGGCCACCCCGGACACCAGCGTGGCCGACCTCGTCGGCGACATCGACCCGATCAAGGTGGCCGAGGGCCGCAGCCTCGGCGATCCCGAAACCATCGCCTACGGCCTCATTCCGCGGGCGCATCGCGGCATCGTCGCGGTCAACGAGCTGCCCGACCTTGCCGAACGCATCCAGGTGTCGATGCTGAACGTGATGGAGGAGCGCGACATCCAGGTGCGCGGCTACACGCTGCGGCTCCCGCTGGACGTGCTCGTCGTCGCCAGCGCCAATCCCGAGGACTACACCAACCGCGGTCGCATCATCACGCCGCTGAAAGACCGGTTCGGCGCCGAGATCCGGACCCACTATCCGCTCGAGCTCGAGGCCGAGGTGGGCGTCGTCAAACAGGAGGCGCACCTCGCCGCCGAGGTGCCCGAATACCTGCTGCACCTGCTCGCCCGGTTCGCTCGTTATCTGCGCGAGTCTCGGTCGATCGACCAGCGCTCCGGCGTATCGGCGCGGTTCGCTATCGCAGCCGCCGAGACCGTCGCCGCGGCCGCCCGCCATCGTTCCGCGGTATTGGGCGAGCAGGACCCGGTGGCGCGGGTGGTCGACCTGTCCACTGTGATCGACGTGCTGCGCGGAAAGCTGGAGTTCGAATCCGGTGAGGAGGGCCGCGAGCAGGCGGTCCTCGAGCACCTGCTGCGACGCGCCACCGCCGACACCGCACAGCGGCTGCTGGGTGGCATCGATGTCGGGCCTCTGGTGGTGGCGATCGAGAACGGCACGGCGATCACCACCGGCGAACGCGTTTCAGCGAGGGATGTGCTGGCCGCGGTGCCCGAAGTGCCTGCCATCGCCGATGTTCAGAAGCGGCTGGGCGCAGTGTCCGACGGCCAGCGGGCGGCCGCGGTGGAACTGGCCCTCGAGGCGTTGTATCTCGCGAAGCGGATCGACAAGGTGAGCGAAGAAGGCGAAACGGTCTATGGCTAAACACCGATCGGCCCGGGCGCACGGGCGGTCGTCGCGTTACTCCGCCTACACCGGAGGGCCGGATCCGCTGGCGCCCCCGGTCGACCTGCGCGACGCGTTGGAGCAGATCGGTCAGGACGTGATGGAGGGCAGCTCGCCGCGGCGCGCCTTGTCCGAGCTGTTGCGGCGCGGCACCGAAAACATGCGTGGCGCCGACAAGCTCGCGGCCGAAGCCAACCGCCGGCGCCGAGAATTGCTGCAGCGCAACAATCTCGACGGCACACTGGCCGAGATCAAGAAGCTGCTCGACGAGGCCGTGCTGGCCGAGCGCAAGGAGCTGGCCCGCGCGCTCGACGATGATGCCAGGTTCAACGAGCTCCGGATCGAGTCGTTGCCCCCGTCGCCTGCCAAGGCCGTGCAGGAGCTGTCCGACTACGACTGGCGCAGCGCCGAGGCGCGCGAAAAGTACGAGCAGATCAAGGATCTGCTAGGCCGCGAAATGCTCGATCAGCGGTTCGCCGGGATGAAGCAGGCGCTGGAGAACGCCACCGACGAGGACCGCCAGCGCGTCAACGAGATGCTCGATGACCTGAATGACTTGCTGGACAAGCATTCTCGCGGCGATGACACCGCGAAGGACTTTGACGACTTCATGAACAAGCACGGCGAGTTCTTCCCGGAGAACCCGCGCAATGTCGAGGAGCTGCTGGACTCGTTGGCCAAGCGCGCCGCCGCCGCTCAGCGGTTCCGCAACAGCCTCTCGCCCGACCAGCGTGCCGAGCTGGATGCGTTGGCGCAGCAGGCATTCGGCTCGCCAGCGTTGATGAACGCGCTTGATCGGCTCGACTCGCATCTGCAAGCGGCCCGTCCGGGGGAGGATTGGAACGGCTCGTCGCGGTTCTCCGGTGACAACCCGATGGGCATGGGCGAGGGCACGCAGGCCCTTGCCGACATCGCCGAGCTCGAGCAGCTCGCCGAGGCGCTTTCGCAAAGCTACGCCGGGGCGACGATGGAAGACGTCGACCTGGACATGCTGGCCCGTCAGCTCGGCGACGAAGCCGCTATCGACGCTCGCACGCTTGCCGAACTCGAGCGGGCGCTGATGGATCAGGGATTTCTGGACCGCGGCTCGGACGGGCAGTGGCGGCTATCGCCCAAGGCGATGCGCCAGCTGGGTCAGACAGCGTTGCGGGATGTGGCGCAACAGCTTTCGGGCCGGCACGGGGAGCGTGACACCCGTCGCGCTGGTGCGGCCGGCGAGCTGACCGGCGCGACGCGGCCGTGGCAGTTCGGCGACACCGAGCCGTGGAATGTCACGCGCACGCTGACCAACGCGGTGCTGCGTACCGCGGGGACGGACACTTCGGCCGAAGGCCGTTCCTCACAGATTCGAGTCACTGTCGAGGACGTCGAGATCTCGGAGACCGAGACCCGCACGCAGGCCGCGGTAGCCCTGCTGGTCGATACCTCGTTTTCGATGGTGATGGAGAACCGGTGGCTGCCGATGAAGCGCACGGCGCTGGCGCTGAACCACCTTGTCAGCACGCGGTTCCGTTCGGATGCGTTGCAGATCATCGCGTTTGGCCGCTATGCCAGGACTGTTTCGGCGGCCGAACTCACCGGGCTGGAAGGCGTCTACGAACAGGGCACCAACCTGCACCACGCGCTCGCCCTGGCCGGACGGCACCTGCGTCGCCACCCCAATGCCCAGCCGGTGGTGCTGGTTGTCACCGACGGCGAACCCACTGCACATCTCGAGGGCATGGACGGCGACGGGTCTGCGGTGTTTTTCGATTACCCGCCACACCCGCGCACGATCGCGCACACGGTGAAGGGTTTCGACGACATCGCCCGACTGGGGGCCCAGGTGACGATCTTCCGGCTCGGTACTGACCCCGGTTTGGCGCGGTTCATCGACCAAGTTGCCCGCCGAGTCGAGGGCCGCGTCGTCGTGCCCGATCTGGACGGGTTGGGTGCCGCAGTGGTCGGCGACTATCTGCGCTCGCGGCGACGTCGCTAGATACGCCGGGCAGCAAACGTCGCGCACGAATGGAGCCACCGCATTCGCAAACTGTCCAGAACACGAAGAAGTATTTAGCACCTGCGTAAGGCGCAGTTCAGCGCCGCCCTAGGAAAGTCCAGATATTGGCACGGTTGACGTCCCAGCCACTGCCGATCAGCGCCCACGCCAGTTTCTGTGTGACGGATGTGACTCCTGGGGTTAGCTAACGCTGGCGAGGAATTCGGTTTGCTGTTCGGCAAACCCGCGAAGAATGTTTGCGTGTTATTCTCAGCTGATCCTCAGTTAAGGCGTAAGTTCTTCTTACCGACTTCAACTAGCGCAAGAAGGGGCACCCCAGATGGATGTTCGTCCCTACGTCACCGCAGGCGTAGCAATCGCGAGCGCAGGCGCTCTCATAGCTGCCATGCCGGCGGTTATTTCGCCACTCGTCACCAACGATGTGAAGATCGCCGCAGCGGACCCGAAAACTTCGTCTCGCGACGTCGCGCTGGCCGCCACGCTCGAGGAATTCATCGACGCGTTCTTTGAAGGCGGATTCACCGATGTGACGCAACTCTGGCTGACCAGTAACAACGCGGACCCGGCCCAGCGGGAATTCATCGACGCGTTCTTCGATGGTTTCAGTGCCGATGGTTATGACTACCCTGCTGGGTTCTCCGAGGTGGTGCGCCGATGGCTCCTGTGGAACACCGCCGACCCGAACCAAGAGGCCTTTATCAAGCAACTCTTTGGTGGCGGGTTCACCGAGGTGGCGTTCCAATTCCTTATGGGCCAAACCGTGGACCCGAATCAAGAGGCTTTGCTCACGTGGTTCTTCACCGGAGGAGCTAGCGAGGTTGCGCAGCAATGGATGCTGCTGAACAACGCCGACCCAAACCAAGACACTTTGATCAACGAGTTCTTCGACGGTTCCAGCGACGCTAATTACGACTACCCGGCTGGGTTCTCCGCATTGGCGCGCCGATGGATGCTCTGGAACACCGCCGACCCGGCCACTGTGGCGGGGATCAACGCGGTGTTCGGCGGCGGGTTCTCGGAATTGGCGAGGCTGAATCTGATTTCCCGAACCGCCGACCCGGTTCAGCAGGAGCTAATCAACGGGTTCTTCTCCGGCGGGGCTTCGGAGGTGGCACGGCAGTTCCTTGTCGCGGCCACGCCCGGACCGTCGGTCAACGAAGACATGATCAACGTCTTCTTCCGCGGCTATCCGGCAGCCGTCGAGGCGGTCGAGGACGACCCGAACACCCCTGAGGATGAGACCGTTGAGGCAGTTGAAGCCGGCCCTGCCGGGTTCGTGGGACTGGCTCACTTCATCATCGACGGGCTGATGGGCACTCCCTCGCCGGGGCCGTTCCTGGCTCCGGAGGCCGAGCCCGAGGCAGACCTGATGCTCGCCGCGGCGGCCGAACCCGAGGCCGACTTGCCGGAGGCGAATGAGCCGATCACCCCAACGGCCCGCGCCGTTGTGGTGGATACGGCACCGGCAGTCGTCGACGACTCTGCTCCGGCAGTAGAGCCCGTCTCGGCTCCCGCACCGGCGCCCGCGCCCGCACCGGCACCTGTGCCGGCGCCCGCTCCGGCGCAGCCCGCGACTGAACCCGCGTCCAACACCGACGAGGAGGGAGCAGGGGGAGCCGAGGACGTCACCGAAGAGATCAAGGGTGGCAACAAGGTCGAGGTCGACCCGATCCTGCTTGAGAACGGGACCGGCGGCGGCACCGCCTGGGATCAGACCGTCAAGCGTTGGAACGACTGGGGCGCCAGTTTGGGCTTGGGCGGTCCTGCTGCGCCGAGCACGCCCGACGACGCCGGCACCGATGGCGGGACCGAAGGCGCCAGCTGAAATCCGTTGTGACGCATCGGCCCTCTCCGAAATGGAGGGGGCCGATGTTGTTGGGCGGCCCCACACGAGACGCCGCGGATCTGCACGCAGGGCGCCTCTCATCGGCGACGCTCTGGTCGGACGTACCAGCCATCCCGACAACCGTCAGATCCACCGTCACCTCTGGGGAAGGTAATCACCCGCTCGACCGGTGAAGCCGCTGCGCAGCTCGAGGACGTAGCCCGGGTGGGCGCAAGGTGACCACCTTCGGCCCGGCAGCGAACCCTGTTTCGGCGCGGTATCAATTGGGCGGCGTGCCGCTCGAGGACGGGTGACGGTGCCCGATCTTGACTGGCTGGGGATCGTCGCGGTCGACAATTCGGGGCATCGGTGACAAGCCACGCTGCCCGAGTTCCTACAGAGTTAGCAAACGCCCATACGAAAGACCGGGTACGACACGCGCGACCGGGCGAGGGCCTGTGGATATTTTGACGCCAAGGTAAGTCCTGGTAGAGACGCGCACAAGGCAGATGGCAAAACCAAGGTCAGTGCGTCGGCGAGCTTTGGCGGCAGCGTGACTCAGAAGATCCTGCAGTGCGGCACGTGTTGACAGCAACTGCTCGCGGCATAGCACTCGTTGTTGAGTTGGCAAACATTCGCAAAAGTTTTCAAGATCTTTCTCAGGTTCTTCTCAGCGAAAGCGTACGTTGCGTATATACCCACCTCCACGCATCTCAAAGGGGGATTCCAAATGGAAGTTCGGCCATACGTCAAAGCAGGTGTAGCAATCGCCAGTGCCGGTGCACTCATTGCCGCCATGCCGGCGATCACGCCCCCTGCGGCAGCTCCAGACGTGACGGTCGCGGCGGCAGTCCCAGACAGCGTGTACGCGGATATCGCATTGCGGCAGAGCACACAGGATCTCTTCAACGCCTTCTTCAGCGGCTACCCGGACACAACCGGACCCGCCGGCGCGGTTGGCCTGGCTCTGCTGTTCTCCGACGAACTGTTCGGCGAAGGATCGCCACCGTCCGCGTTTGTCGAGGGGGGGATCGTCGGGCTGGCAGCGGAGCTTTCAGCCGGTAACCCGTTGCTTGAAGCATTCTTCGCCGGCGGCCCCAACGACACTCCCGGCGGGATCGTCGGGGTACTCGACTTGTTGACCCAGGGCGACCCACTCGCCAACGCGTTCGTAACCGGCGGGATCGTCGGAGTGGCCGATTTCTTGACAGAGGGCAACGAGCTCCTCAACACGTTCGTCAACGAAGGCTTTGTGGGGGCGACCGAGCTGGTACTTGTGAACGCCACCGCAGGCAATCCCTTAGTCTCCCAGGGGATTCAGTCGTTCTTCTCCGGGTATCCGTTTGAAGACCCCGTGGATCCAAACAACCCGGACGACGACCTGCCGGCCGGCCCGGCCGGAATCGTGGGGCTGACCCATTACATCCTCGACCGGCTCGCCGGCAACCCGACGACGCCACTGCCCTTTGTGCCAGGCACCTCGGGGACCGATGCCCTCAGCGTCGAGCAGTTCAGCGTGCAGGACTTCCGCGCCGCAGCGCGAACAGGCCTTCCGGAAGCGAACGAGCCGCTCGAACCGAGTGACAATGCGATCACCCTCCGAACCACTCTGAAGGACGACCCAGTGGACCCGGTCGATCCGCCCGACACCGACTCGGGCTTGTCGGTGACGCCTCTAGCGGCGTTCACCGATTCGGCGCCGGCCGCTCAACCTCCGGTGGCCCCCAGTCCGCCGCCGACGACCGATCCGGTCGTCGACCCCGCGGATCCGGTGTCCAACGAGGACGACGGCGACGCCAACGAAGTGACCGAGGAGGAGCTGAATTCAGGCAACAAGGTCGAGCCCGATCCGATCCTGTTCGAGAACGGCACCGGTGGCGGTGGTTCAGCCTGGGACGAGACGGTCAAGCGCTGGCAGGACTTCGGTGCCAAGTTGGGCTTCGGTGGCGGTGCGGCCAACGCTGATGGCGAAACCGAGGGAAGCGAGGCCGGCAGCTAGAACCTTTGTGACGCATCGGCCCTTTCCATTTGGAGGGGGCCGATGTTTTTGGCTAAGGGGCTTTGCGCTTCTTGCGCTTGACGCCGACACTGCCCCACAGCGCGAAGCCGCGGATTCGCACGCACGGCGCGCCCGGTGACCCATCGCCGCTGACGCTGTGATCGAACGTGCCCATCACCCCGACGCCCCGCAGGTCCACGTTCACCTCTGGAGGCACCAGGATTGTTTGCCCGCCCATGATGGAGTAGCTGTGGATTTCTACCTCGGGTGAGGTGAAGTCGGCGTACCGCAAATCCACCACGCCGCCGCCGAACAGGGCGAAGGTGGTCAACCGCTTCGGCACATTCCACCGGCCGCGTCGCTCGAACCCGCTCATGATCGCGAGCAGCAGCGTCGAAGGAGCAGGCCGGCAAGGACCACCAGCGCGGCCTCGGGTCACGGCGCCGGGAAGATCGGCGGATATCCGATCGAGTTCGTCGTACGTCTGAGCGGCATACGCCCTGGTCAAACGGTCCTCGTACTCGCTCATCTGCAGCCGGCCCTGGGCGGCGGCATCGGTGAGCAACTGCGCCACCTGTATCCGGTCGGTGTCTGCAGCACGCATCGAACCGTTCTGCGACGCTGGAGTGGTCATCAATGTCGAGCCTACGACGAACCCTGGCACATGCAAGGCCGATGACTAAACTGTGCTCTCACCAGCCACGGCGAAGCAGATAGACAAGCGAACTTTATTTGGTTCCGGCGAGGTATTCGTCGAATCCGACGGTCCCCACCGCGTTGTCCGGCGCCAAGTTTGCCCCGGAGCGGTAACCCGCGACGATCCGTCCCGGCACCGGCACCTCAATCACCCTTCGCCGGCTCCCGCGCGTCGCGAGGAACATCCGCGCCAGATCCGCGTGCGTGTGCACCGTGGGGCCACCGATGTCGGCGACGCGTCCTGCCGGTTCGCCGTCGGCGAGCGCCACGAGCCGTTCCGCGACGTCGCGGGTGTCGATAGGCTGGAACCGCACCCCACGCAGCGTCCACAGCACCGGCGAGAACCGCTGGATCGAGAAACTTGTCTTGATCAGGTCGTGGAATTGGGTGGCGCGCAACACCGTGTGGCCGACGCCCGAAGCTTCCAGCGCGCGTTCGACCCGCAGCTTGGTCTGGTAGTAGGGCAACGGGATGCGGTCGATGCCGACGATCGACACGTGCACGATGTGGCCGACACCGGCCCGCTGCGCCGCCGCGACGAGGTTCTCGATGGCGGTGACGTCCTTGCCGCCCGTTGGTTGGGTGGCGCAATGCACGATCACCTCGATGCCGTCCACGGCGGCATCCACGCCCGCGCCGGTCAGCAGATCACACTGTGCCCAGTGCACACCCGTATAGCCGACGTGAGACTTGCGGCTCGTCGCGCGCACGTGATGACCGGCCTCCGTCGCCGTGCCTACCACCTGCTTGCCGAGGGTTCCGGTGGCGCCGGTGACGAGGATCTCGCGCGCCATCAGCTGACCCACCGTGGCGGCCGCTTCTGCAGGAACGCCATCATGCCTTCCCGCGCCTCCTCGGAGACGAACAGCTCGGCTGATTGCTTGGTGAGCTCGTCGGCCTGCTGATCGAATGCGTCCAGGATCGACGCGGTGGTCAACGCTTTCGACGCCGCCAGGCCTTGAGGCGACGCCTTGCCGATCACGGCGGTCAGCGCGGCGACAGTTGCCTCGACGTCGTCGGCGGCGATGGTGATGAGCCCGATATCGGCGGCCTCGGAAGCGCCGAACCTCTCGCCGGTCAAAAAGTAGCGGCCGGCGGCGCGGGCGGACATCTTCGGTAGCAGCGTCAGCGAAATGATCGACGGCGCAACGCCGATGCGTGCCTCTGTCAACGCGAACGTGCTGGCCTGTCCGGCCACCACGATGTCGCACGCGCCGATCAGCCCCAGTCCACCGGCGCGCACGTGGCCGTCGACGGCGGCGATCACCGGCATCGGCAGTTCGACGATTCGGCGCAGAAGGTGGGTCAGCTCACGGGCGCGGTCGACGGCCACGTCGCCCGGGTCAGCGGCCCGCGCATTAGCAGAAGCTTGAGCCAAATCCGCTCCTGCGCAAAAGGTCCCCCCGGTGTGACCAAGGACGACGGTCCGTACGCCGGATTCCTCCGTGGCATCCGTGAGGCCCTGGTGCAGCTGGTTGACCAACGCGGTGGACAGCGCGTTGCGGTTATCCGGCGAGTCCAGCGTGATGCGCGCGACGCTGCCCGCGACGGAGTAGTGGACCAGGGAGCTCATCAGTACGAGCGTGGCAGACCCAGCGAGGTCTGCGCCACGAAATTGAGAACCATCTCGCGGCTGACCGGAGCGATGCGCGCCAGTTTCGACGCAGTCACCGCGGCCGCGATGCCGTATTCCTTCGTCAGCCCGTTTCCGCCTAAGGATTGGACGGCCTGGTCGACCGCGCGCACCGACGCCTCGCCAGCGGCGTACTTGGCCATGTTGGCCGCTTCGGCAGCTCCGGCGTCGTCGCCGCTGTCATAAAGCGTCGCCGCCTTCTGCATCATCAGCTTGGCCAGCTCGACCTCGATGTGGTTTTGCGCCAACGGGTGCGACAGGCCCTGATGCGCGCCGATCGGCGTCTTCCACACCTGGCGGGTCTTGACGTAGTCGACGGCCTTGTTGATCGCGAACCGGCCCATGCCCACCGCGCTGGCCGCACCCATGATCCGTTCCGGGTTCAGGCCCGCGAACAGCTGGGCGATGGCGGCGTCCTCCGAGCCGACGAGCGCATCCGACGGCAGCCGGACGTCGTCGATGAACAACTGGAACTGGCTTTCGGGACTGACCAGCTCCATGTCGATCTTCGTCCAGGTGAAGCCGGGCGTGTCGGTGGGCACGATGAACAACGCGGGGCGGAGCGATTCGGATTTCGCTCCTGTGCTCGATTGGGCGCGGCCTACCACCAGCACGGCTTGCGCCTGGTCGACGCCGGAGATGAAGACCTTCTGGCCCTTGAGGATCCAGTCGCTGCCGTCGCGGCGCGCAGTGGTGGTGATGCGGTGGCTGTTGGACCCCGCGTCTGGCTCGGTGATCGCGAACGCCATGGTGATCGAGCCGTCGGCGATGCCAGGCAGCCAGCGCTTCTTCTGCTCGTCGGTGCCGAACTTGCTGATGATCGTGCCGTTGATCGCGGGGGAGACGACCATCATCAGCAGGGCCGACCCGGCGGCGGACATCTCCTCCATCACCAGCGACAGCTCATACATGCCTGCGCCGCCGCCGCCGTACTCCTCGGGCAGGTTGACCCCGATGAAGCCGAGTTTGCCTGCCTCGTTCCACAATTCGTCGGTGTGCTGGCCGGCGCGGGCCTTCTCCAGGTAGTAGTCCTGGCCGTAGTTGGCGGCCATCCCAGCGACGGCCTTGCGCAGCGCCTGCTGCTCTTCGGTTTCGACGAAGCCACTCATGATGTTTGTTCTCCTCCGGGATTGTCGACACGGGCTAGTACGGCGCCGACATCGACCTGCAGGCCGGGTTCGACGTTGAGTTCGACGAGCACACCGTCGGCCGGTGCGGTCACCGTGTGCTCCATCTTCATGGCTTCCAGCCAGATCAGCGGCTGCCCGGCGGTGACGGTGTCGCCAACCGCCGCGCCGACGCGCAGCACAGAACCCGGCATGGGCGCCAGCAGCGAACCATGCGCGACTGCCGCATCGGGATCTCCGAAGCGCGGCATCCTCGTCAACTGCGTTGGGCCCAGCGGTGAGTCGACGAACACGGCATCTCCGTAGCAGGCCACGTCGAACGAGTGGTCCACACCGTCGACAGTCAGCACCACGCGGTCGGGTTCGGCGGACAACAGCGTGACACCCTCATGGCCGGGCAATTCGACCCCGGCGCGAGTGAACCGATATTGCACGTCGTGGGTCTCGCCGGCGACGTCAGTGTAGGACTTGGTCTGGTATCCCGATGCCAGGTTTCGCCAGCCACTCGGCGCGGCGGTAAAAACCGTTGCGGCCCTGCGGTTCTGCGCCGCCTCTGCGAGGGCGGCGGCCACGGCCGACAATGCGACCGCGCGATCGTCGCTCAGCGGTGTGGCCAGCTCGGCAAGCCCGTGGGTGTCGAAGAACGCCGTATCGGTGGCGCCGTCGAGGAAGGCCGGGTGTCGCAGCACGTTGACCAGTAGGTCGCGGTTGGTGCGCACGCCGTGTATGCGGGTGCGGGCCAGGGCGTCCGCGAGCACGCCTGCGGCCCGTCGGCGGGTCGGCGCATACGAGATGACCTTGGCCAGCATCGGGTCGTAGTAGATCGATACCACCGAGCCGTCGACGATGCCGCTGTCCACACGGACGTCGCCTGGCACGTCGAACTTGTGCACGGTGCCTGCCTGCGGCTGCCAGCGCTTGGCGGGGTCCTCGGCGTACAGCCTGGCCTCGATGGAAAAGCCCTGCGACGGTGGAGGTTCGGCGTCGAGTCGCCCGCCGTCGGCGACATGCAGTTGCAGCTCAACGAGATCGAGACCGGTGGTGGCCTCGGTAACGGGATGCTCGACCTGCAGCCGGGTGTTCATCTCGAGGAAGAAGAAGTCGCCCTTTTCGTCGGCCATGAACTCGACGGTGCCCGCGCCGGTGTAGCCGATCGCAGTCGCGGCCAGCCGTGCGGCGTCGAACAGCTTGGCGCGCATGCCCTCGGTACGTTCGACGAGAGGTGACGGCGCCTCTTCGATGATCTTTTGGTGACGTCGTTGGATGGAGCATTCCCGCTC
>NZ_DASSCY010000086.1:0-27732 GCF_035697385.1 Mycobacterium sp.
CCGGATATGACGGGAGACGTCACCACACGTACGGCACCAGCCGATAGTGCACCTTCTGCATGTACTCGTTGTACCCGTCGAGCTCTTGCTGGAGCAGCTTCTCTTCGTCGTCGATGCGGGCCACGAGGACCGGCAGGGCCGGGACGATCGCCAACAGTCCCCAATACGAGCCGAGAGCAAGGGGCGTTCCGATCATCATGATCACCGTGCCGAAGTACATCGGGTGCCGCACAAGGCCATAGAGGCCTGTCGAGACCACCGTCTGTTCGGCTTCAACGGTGATGGTCGCGGCCGCGTAGCTGTTCTGAATGACGACGAGCTGCGCCAGCCCGAGCCCGACGGCGACAAGGATGTTGCCAACGATGACTACCGCCGGCGGCACATGCGACCAGCCGAATCGGTAGTCAAGGGCGCTGACGACAAGCACTGCGACCACCGCCGCGATCGTGCCGATGATGACAAGTTTCTGCACGAGTCTGGTCTCGGCCATCGGCCCTGCCTTCATCCGCCGCTGGAGCGCCGCCGGGTCGTTCACCGCCAAGTAGATGCTCGGCACCAGCGTGGCCACCATGAACACCGCGATGAAAACCCAAGCCTGCCAATACTGGAGCGTGCCGGCCGGCCAGAACAGCAGCACGCCGAAGAAAACGAGGCCGAAAAGTCCAGACGCCACTGTTTGAAGCGCGATCTTCACGATTTCTCACCACACTCCCGGCACCAAGCGATGGTGCACCTGTTGCGTGTATTCGACATAGCCGGTCAATTCCTGTGTCAGCGCCTTCTCCTCATCGAGGATGCGGAAGGCAAGGACAACCAAGCTGGGGATGAGGGCGACGAGCCCCCAATAGGAATCGAGCGCAAGAGGTGTGCCGATCATCATGATCAGCGCACCGGAGTACATCGGATGACGCACCAGTCCGTACAGTCCCGTCGAGACCAGCTGTTGCTCCGACTCGACCGTGATCGTGGCCGCAGCATAACTGTTCTGTTGGACCACCAGCATGGCGAGGCCAAGGCCAACCGCAACCAGCACATCGCCGATCAACACGACCGCGGTCGGAACCTGCGACCAACCGAATCGATGGTCGAGCGCGCTGATGACAAACATCGCACTAGCCAATAGATAAACGCTCGTGACGATGATCTTCTGCGCGGGTCGCGCTTCCGCGAGGGGGCCCGCGTTCATCCGACGACGCAGGACCTCTGGTCGCTTCACCGCCCAGTAGATGCTGGGCCCGGCCGTAGTCGCGGTGAATACAGCGATGAAAACCCATGCCTGCCAGTAATCGAACGTGCCCGCCGGCAGAAAGAGCAGCACGCCGAAGTACACGAATCCGAGAACGCTCGACGCGATTGCCTTGAGGCCGCTGTTCATGCTCTCTCCTTCTGTCGGGTTACAGCGCGTCGCGGCGGCGATAGATCCAGCCGGCGACCAGTGTGAGCGCCGCGGCCGCGAGGACCATGACCACCAAAGCGGCGACGGGGTACTCCATCGGCGCGGTGGTGCGGCCCACCGGTGACAGGTCGATCAGCCACTGCGGAAGCCGCAGCAGCGCACCGAGATACAGGGCGGCCACCACGAAAGTGACTGCGAACCAGCCGATCCAGGTATGACGCACCGCGACGGCGATCGCGGCGATGCCTGCCATTACGCCCATTGCCGGCACGTACGCCAGCCCGGCCACAGTCAATCTCGCGACGGTTTCCGGCTCGCCAAGGGTGATGCCAGCGCCGAGGCCATTGCCGAGGCCGGCCAACAACATCAGCACGGCCGAGCCCAGCAGCGCCGAGGCAACGGCGGTCAACAGCCACCGCCACCGCGACACCGCGCCGGCGATCACTGCCTCACCGAGACCGTTCTCTTCGTCGCCATAAACACGCAACACCGCCCCGACGACGTACGCGGTGGCCGCGGCGGCCAGGAACTGCGTCATCGTCGTGTACACACCGTCGGTGCCTTGCGCCGCCAGCACACGGTTGATGAGCTCGTTCTCCTTTGCTGCGTCCATAAGCGACTTGGTCATGGACCCAAACGCCAAGCCGCCCAGGAACAATCCGACACCCCACCCGATGGTCTGGCCACGCTGAAGCGTCAGATGCAAACCGAGGACCCCCCTGATCGAATGCGCATTCGGGCGCTCGCCGGTGGACGGGATGTTTCCGTCGTCGTACTGGCGCCGGCTTTCCAGCACCGCGGCCAACGCCATCAGCCCGACCGCGAGCGCTACCAAGAGCGCGAACGGCCACCAGCGCAGGTCGACGAACGGGCGCATCTGCTGTGCCCAGGCGATGGGGGAGAACCAGCTCAGCGCGCTGCCGGAGTTGTTGATCACGTCGCCGACGCCGCGCACCAGAGCGGCCAGCGCGAGCGCGCCCATCGCGGCGCCGGTGGCCGTGCGTCCCTGACGCCACAGCTGGGCGGTGACGCCCGCGACCGCACCAAACACCATGGCCACACCCGTGACGCCGAGGCACATCGCGGCGGTGTCGACGAAAGCGAACCCTGTTGCGGCCATCGCCAGCGTCATGGTGATGGCCAGGATCGCGTTGACCCCGCCGACAAGGATGAGCGCCGCGTATGTGCGGGCATACCCGCCCACCACCGACGACAAGACCAATTCCGCTGCACCGCTTTCCTCTTCGGTGCGAGTGTGTCGAATGATGGTGAGAATGGACAGGATCGAGGTGGCGACGATCAGCGTGAGCATCAACTCGTTTGCCATCATCGCGCCCAGGTCGGTTTCGTTCCCGCCGAACATGGGTCCGCCCAACATCATTCCGGCAGGCGTCTTGAGTAGGTTGACCCTGGCCAGCCGCTGAGCCTCTTCCGGGTAGGCCAGCTTGATCGCGTTGGGCGCGTAGACCATGGTCAGCGTGAGGATCCCGATCCACACGGACAGCCGGACGCGGTCGCGGCGGATCGCCAGCCGCAGCAGGCTGCCCACCCCGGTCCACTGTGAGCCGCCCGATGTGGCTTCGTGGCGCCCCGTTTGCGGTGCGACGGCGGTGGCGCTCATCGCGTCACTCCTTGGTACTCGCGCAGAAACATGTCCTCGAGCGAGGCCGGCGTCACCGTGAGGTCGATGATGCCGAGTTCGGTGAGCATGTCCATCGTGCGGTCCAGATTGTCGCGGTCGACCGAGAAGCTGTAGTGGCCGTCGTGGATCGAGAAATCGTGCACGAACTCGGCGCGTTGTAGCGCCTGGCCGTCGGAGCGGGTGCGCACCGTCACGGTGGTGCGCATCAGGTGTCGCAGCTCCTCGAGTGGGCCGGACTTCACCGCGCGGCCTGCGCGGATGATGGTGACGTTGTCGCAGAGCTTTTCCACCTCGGCAAGGATGTGGCTGGACAGCAGTACCGCGGCGCCGCGGCCGGCGACCTCTTCGACGCACTGCTGAAAAGCCTTTTCCATCAACGGATCCAGGCCCGATGTCGGCTCGTCGAGGATGTAGAGCTCGGCGTTCGTGCTGAACGCCGCGACGATCGCCACCTTCTGCCGGTTGCCCTTGGAGTAGGTGCGTGCCTTCTTGTGGGGATCGAGTTCGAAGCGGTCGATCAACTGGTCACGGCGTCGGGTGTCGACCCCGTTGCCGCGCAAGCGCGCAAGGAAGTCGATGGCCTGCAGCCCGGTGAGGTTGGGCCACAACGTGACATCGCCGGGTACGTAGGCGATCCGGCGGTGCAACGCGACGGCGTCGCGCCACGGGTCACCACCGAGTAGACGCGCGGTGCCGCCGTCGGCGCGCAGCAGCCCGAGCAGCACCCGGATGGTGGTGGACTTGCCCGCGCCGTTCGGCCCGAGGAAGCCGGTGATGTCGCCAGGCGCGACCGTCAGGTCGAGTCCGTCGAGCGCCTTGGTGCGACCGAAAGACTTGGACAGCCCCCGGATCTCAACTGCGAGCTGCGACTGGGTCCCGTTAGCCCGCTGCAGGGACCGGGTTGTTTGAGCCGTCATCGCCTTCTCCTTCGTGGGATGTGAACGGAATACCTTTTTCGCGCTGTGCCAGAAATGCGTCGTACATCGTCGAGTCGGCCATCAATCCTTCGGTGAACATCTCGAGGGCGGGCAGCACCATCTCTTCGCCATAGTCGCGAAGGACGGCTCGCAAATCGCTTGGGTTATCGTGCATTTGCAGATACAGCAGGAATCCGCCGCCGCTCGAAAGCCCCATGTACTTGGCCCTGGCGGCGGGGTCGCGGCTTGGCTTGATGGTGCCTGCGCGCACGCCTTCCTCGATGTACTCCTCGGCATTGGCGATCATGCGGCGCCAGAAGGCTTTTGCGAGCTCGCTGCCGGACTGCATGCTGCGCACCAGATAGGCCATCATCGGTGCGTACGACTCGATCTCGGCCATTTGGGCGAACCAGGTCGCCGGGTCGCTTGTCTGTAGCGACTCCGATTTCGCCTGGCGGATCTCCTCGGCGATGTAGTCGTCACAGGCCTTCCGCAGGCCCTCCTTGGAACCGAAGTGGTGGATCACCAGCGCGGCCGACACACCTGCCGACTCGGCGATGGTGCGCAGCCCCACGTTGAACCCGTGCTTGCCGTACTGCTCGATCGCGGCATCACGGATTCGGGCGATGGCCGTCCGATCGTCTGGGGCTGAACGCATGTTTAGTACGCTAAACATGCGTTTAGTGCGTAGTCAAGAATTCACCCCGTCAAGAACCCGTAAATGTCGGAAGTGGAGCGCAGCTCTCGAGACGTCAGTCGCGAGCGGCGGCCAGCAGGCCATCACCGAGCGGGACGAGCACCGGCGTCAGCCGCTCGTCCTCCGCGATCAGTCGCGCCGCCTCGCGGACGGCACTGACCTCGGCATCGTTGGCGCTTGCGTCGCCGGCACGACCGCCAAGCGCGGCGCGGTGCACGACGATCGCGCCGCCGGGCCTCAGCAGCCGCACCCCTTCGACGACGAACTGCGGCTGGTCGACGGGATCGGCGTCGACGAACACCAGGTCGTAGGACTCGTCGGCCAACCGCGTCAGCACGTCCTGGGCGCGGCCGCTGATCAGCCGAGTGCGCGACGGGCCGACACCGGCCTCGGAGAACGCCTGCTTGGCGATGCGCTGATGCTCGGGCTCAACGTCGATCGTGGTCAGCACGCCGTCCTCACGCATGCCCGACAGCAGCCACAACCCGCTCACACCGGCACCGGTGCCGACTTCGACGACGGCCTTGGCCCCGGTCAACTTGGCCAGCACGCACAGCAGCGCACCCACCGCCGGGGTGATCGCGCCCGCGCCGATGTCCACCGCTCGCTCACGGGCGGCCGCCACGATGGCGTCCTCGGAGATGGATTGTTCGGCGTGCGTGACGATCGACTCGGCCCGACTGGGCTTACCCGCCGTGTCGTCGGTGCTGGCCATGCCCGCAGCGTAGAGCGAATCCCGGTTGCCCAGTACCGCGACACGCCCGCGCAAAAACCCCGGAGTCGGGCGCAGGTCGCGTGGTTTTTGCAGGTCGAAAAACGGGTAGCGCTCTTTCTCAGGAAATGTTCAGTTTGCTCATATGCCAACCACACCAGGGTGGGAGAGCGTATCCCTCATGGAACACGGCGAACGCTGGCGCTCTGGGAATAAGCACGTGCTCAGCGGTGTTGCCGCCGATATCGAGCCGTCGATGAAGGATGATGGCCGCGACCAGGAGGATCCGACGACCAGTTCAAGTGCCCCCGTTGCCCCGGTGACCATGGCTCACCTCGAGCAGTACACGGATGGCGAATGGGTAGAGCCTTCCGACGAGTTGACCGGCACTGCGGTGTTCGACGCCACCGGCGACAAAACCACGATGCCGTCCTGGGATGAGCTGGTGCGCCAACACGCCGACCGCGTGTACCGGCTGGCCTACCGCCTTTCCGGCAACCAGCACGACGCCGAGGATCTGACGCAGGAGACGTTCATCCGCGTCTTCCGCTCGGTGCAGAACTATCAGCCCGGCACGTTCGAGGGCTGGCTGCACCGCATCACCACCAACCTGTTCCTCGACATGGTTCGCAGGCGCGGACGCATCCGCATGGAGGCGCTGCCGGAGGACTACGAGCGGGTGCCCGCCGACGAGCCCAATCCCGAGCAGATCTATCACGATTCGCGGCTGGGTCCGGATCTGCAGGCCGCGCTGGACTCGCTGCCGCCGGAGTTCCGCGCCGCGGTGGTCCTGTGCGACATCGAGGGACTCTCCTACGAGGAAATCGGCGCCACACTCGGCGTCAAGCTCGGCACCGTGCGCAGCCGCATCCACCGCGGCCGGCAGGCCTTGCGCGACTATCTGGCGAGCCACCCGGATACGGGGTCGTTGGGTCGTCCCAGCGACGCGGCCAAATCCGCCTGACCGTTCGCGGGTGTCGGGCGCGGCCTGCCGCGCTACATTCGAGTTAGCGTCGTCGTAACAGACGTGAGCAAGCCGAGAGGAGCTGGGCGATGGTCGACCCGGGACATGTGTTCCGTCGCGCGTTCTCCTGGCTGCCTTCTCAGTTCGCCTCGCAAAGTGATACGCCGGTCGGGCCGCGCCAATTCGGGTCGACGGAGCATCTGTCGACCGAGGCGATCGCCGCGTTCGTCGACGGCGAGTTGCGGATGACCGCACATCTGCGCGCTGCACACCATTTGTCGTTGTGCCCGCAGTGCGCGACGGAGGTGGAAGCCCAGCGCCAGGCTCGCGCCGCGTTGCGGGATTCCTGCCCGATCGTCATCCCGAGCTCTTTGCTGGGGATGTTGTCCCAGATCCCGCACCACACCCCGCAAGAGCCGCCCGTCGAGGCGGATCAGCCGCAGTTAGCTGACGACGCGACGCGCTCGCGGCGTAAGCGCCGGTAGGGTGGATGCAAAATGACGTGCGCCGGACCCCCACTTTCCGGGCGGGCGCTCCAAAAGAGAGTGATAACGGGTGACCAATCAGGACCAGTCGGGCGGTAAGAACCGCCTGGAGCCGCGCCCTGTCTCGCGTCCACCTGTCGATCCGGCCGCGCAGCGCGCGTTCCGCCGGCCCGACGGCGTCAACGGATCCTTCGTGGGTCTGGACCGCTACCGCGATCAGGGCGAGTACAAGCCGACAAGTCAGCCACCCGACGCGGTGCTCGCCGAGGCGTTCGCGCGGCCGTACGTCGGAGGCGAATCGCTGCAGCGACATCCCGCCGACGCCGGTGCGCTGGCGGCTGAACGCGACGGACATGACACGGATCGACCCGCCGATCCCTGGCGCGACCCCGGCGCCGCCGCTGCACTGGGCACTCCCGCGGTGCCGGCACCCGCGCACGCGCCGTCGAACATCCAGATGGGCAAGCTCGGTGTGCGCGAGGTGCTGTTCGGCAGCAGGGTCTCCTACGTCGCGTTGGCGGTTCTCGCGATCACCGCGTTGGTCATCGGCGTCGCTGGCGGATGGGTGGGCCGCAAGACCGCCGATGTCGTCGAGGCGTTCACCACGTCGAAGGTCACCCTCGACACCAGTGACACTGGCCAGCCGCCCGAAGGGCGCTTCGCGAAAGTCGCTGCGGCAGTTGCTGATTCGGTCGTCACTGTAGAAGCGGTCGGCGACCAGGAAGGCTCACAGGGTTCCGGAGTCGTGATCGACGGCCGCGGCTACATCGTCACCAACAATCACGTGATCTCCGAGGCTGCCATCAACCCCAGCCAGTACAAGATTGCCGTCGTCTTCAACGACGGCAAGGAGGTGCCGGCCAACCTCGTCGGCCGCGACCCCAAGACCGACCTTGCAGTGCTGAAGGTCGACAACGTCGACAACCTGTCGGTCGCCAAACTCGGCGACTCCGACAAGCTGCGCGTCGGCGATGAGGTGATCGCAGCAGGCGCTCCGCTGGGTCTGCGCAGCACCGTGACGCAGGGCATCATCAGCGCGCTGCATCGCCCTGTGCCGCTCTCGGGCGACGGCTCGGACACCGACACGGTCATCGACGGCGTGCAGACCGACGCGTCGATCAACCACGGCAACTCGGGCGGACCGCTGATCAACATGAACGCCGACGTGATCGGCATCAACACCGCGGGCAAGTCGCTGTCGGACAGCGCCAGCGGCCTTGGCTTCGCGATCCCGGTCAACGAGGTGAAGAACGTCGTCGACGCGCTGATCAAGGATGGCAAGATCGCCCACCCGACATTGGGCCTGACCGCACGCTCGGTCAGCAACGACATCGCGTCCGGTGCGCAGGTGGCCAACGTGAACAAGGACAGCCCGGCGGAGCGCGCGGGCATCCTGGAGAACGACGTCGTGGTCAAGGTCGGCGACCGTACCGTGGCTGACGCCGACGAGTTCGTCGTCGCGGTCCGTCAGCTCAAGATCGGGCAGGACGCGCCGATCGAGGTCGTTCGCGACGGCCGCCACGTCGTCTTGACCGTCAACCCCGGCCCCGACAACACCGCGTAACTATGTTCGCGAACGTGGGCTGGGGCGAGATGCTGGTCCTGGTGATCGCCGGTTTGGTGATCCTCGGGCCGGAACGGCTGCCCGGCGCTATCCGGTGGACGTCGGGCGCCCTGAGGCAGGCCCGCGACTACATCAGTGGTGCGACCACTCAGCTGCGCGAGGACCTCGGCCCGGAGTTCGACGACCTTCGCCAGCCGCTGAGCGAGCTGAACAAATTGCGGGGCATGTCCCCGCGGGCCGCGCTGACCAAGCATCTGCTCGATGGCGACGATTCGATATTCACCGGCAAGGTCGACAAGCCCGTCAGCTCACCGGCTCCGGAGCCCTCGCCGCCGAGCTCCAAGGCGCCGGACCCGACACCGGCCCCCGCGACGACGCCTTTCGACACCGACGCGACGTAAGTCTCAGCGTCCGGCAGGATCCAAGCCGAGCGACATGCCGGCCAGCCCGCGTTTGCGGCTCGACAGCGCGTCAGCGATGCTGCGCAGCGCCTTGCCTGCGACCGAATCGGGCGCCGACAAGACCAGCGGCACCCCGGAGTCCCCGGCTTGCACAAGCGCCGGGTCCAGCGGCACCTGGCCCAGAAGCGGCACGTCAGCGCCGACCGCCCGGGACAAGCTTTCGGCCACCTGTTGGCCGCCGCCCTCGCCGAAGATCTGCATAGTGGTGCCGTCGGGCAGCAGCAGCCCGGACATGTTCTCCACCACGCCTGCGATGCGCTGCTTGGTCTGCAGCGCGATCGCGCCTGCCCGTTCGGCGACTTCGGCAGCGGCCAGCTGCGGCGTCGTCACCACCAGAATGTCGGCGCCCGGGATCAGCTGGGCCACCGAGATCGCAATGTCTCCGGTACCGGGCGGCAGGTCGAGCAGCAGCACGTCGAGGTCGCCCCAGTAGACATCGGCCAGGAACTGCTGCAGCGCGCGGTGCAGCATCGGCCCGCGCCACACCACCGGGGTGTTGCCCTGGGTGAACATCGCGATCGAGATGACCCGTACGTCGTGGGCCACCGGCGGCAGAATCATCGACTCGACCTGCGTGGGCCGGTCGGTGGTGCCCATCATCCGCGGCACCGAGTGGCCGTAGATGTCGGCGTCGAGCACGCCGACCGACAATCCCCGCGCCGCCATCGCAGCGGCCAGGTTGACGGTGACGCTGGACTTGCCGACGCCGCCCTTGCCGGACGCGACGGCGTAGACGCGTGTCAGTGAACCTGGCTGTGCGAACGGGATCACCGGCTCGCGGGCATCGCCGCGCAACTGCTTGCGCAACTCGGTGCGTTGCTCGTCGTTCATCACGTCGAGGGTGACCTTGACGGCGCCCGTGCCGGGGACATCGGCGACCGCATGGCTGACGCGCTCGGAGATCTCGGTCTTCTTCGGACACGCCGACGTGGTCAGGTAGACCTCGACGTGCACGCCGCCGTCGGCTTCGACGGTGACGTTCTTGACCATGTTGAGCTCGGTGATCGGCCGCCGCAGTTCGGGGTCGATCACCTTGGCCAGCGCGGCGCGCACCGCGGCTTGCAGCTCACTGGGTGTTTGAGACATCACCAGCGAGTCTAGGCGGACTCGACAGGTGTATTTTTACCGGCCGTCAGGCGGGCGGGCCGGGCAGCGTGCCCGGCGGCGGCGGCAGAAGCGGCTGCGGCTCGGGCGGTGGCGGCCCAGGAAGAGGTGCGGGTGCTGGTCCGGCCAGCGGTTCAGGAAGGGGCCCCGGCGGCGGGCCTGCCGGCGGACCCGGGGGAACCAGCGGGTTGGCATTGGGCACCTCGCCTGGTGCGGCCAGCACCGGCGCCGCGGGCGGAACAGTGCTCTGGATGCAGAACACCGCGCACTCGGGTTTGGGCGGCGGCTGCATCCACGGCGGCAGCCACGGCGCGGGTTCCGGCGCCGCAGGAGGTGGCGCCGCCTGCAGTGCGCTCGCGGGCCCGGGCAGCGGGCCAAGCGTCTGACCTGGAGCGAAGCCAGGAACGTAGGTCGGGATTTGGCTTGCGACGTCGCCGCGTCCCATTAGGGGCATCAGCGCCAGCGGGTCGTTGGCTGGCAGCCCGAGGGCGTTTAGCGGCAGCCCGGGGCCGAGGCCTTCGTAGTTTTCCAGGTGCGGATCGGCGAGCGCAGGGACCGGTCCCGTGATCGGCGGCAGGTCTACCGGCACCACTCCGGTCGCATACGCGGCCGCCCAGCCGAGCACATTTCGGGCGTAGGCCACCGAATTGTTGTAGCGCAGGATCGCGGCCATCACCTGGGACTGGTCGCGCAGGTTGAGCCCGCCGCTGCACAGGTAACGCGCCGCGGCCAGGGTCGAGTCGAAAAGGTTCTGCACCTCGGCCTTGCCGTCGCCGTCGCCGTCCGCGGCGTAGCGCGACCAGGTGCCGGGCAGGAACTGCATCGGTCCCATCGCGCGGGCGTAGGTGATCCGGTCGGCGGTGCGGCTCTGCACGATGACCTCGTTGCCTGGCAGCGTCCCGTCCAGCGCAGGCCCGTAAATCGGCCGCACCGCGGTGCCGCGGGCATCGGTGGCGCCGCCGTTGGCGTGCATGGACTCGATGCGCCCGATGCCGGCCAGCAGGTTCCAGCTCACGCCGCAGCCAGGAGAGGCCGCGGCCATCATGCGCTCGGCGTTGCGGTAGGCGGACAACGCCATCGACGGAATGCGAAGTGTCCCAGGCGCACTGGTCACCACCGCGGGCGGGGGAGCGGAGACGTTCGCGGACGCGATGTGAAATGCCGTTGGCGTCTTGCTAACCGCCACCACCGACGCCCCTTCGCGTGCGCCGGGTGACAGTTCCACGGCGGCCAGCGGCGTCACCGCAGAGTTGCGCACTGGCGCATTGGGCGATGGTGCAGACGCGCCAACGGCGCCGGCGAGAATTATCGGGGTGATGACTGCAATGCCGAAGGCAGGCGTGCGTGTGGCTCGCCCTGCTCGGCTCCGCGCCGCCTCGAGGGCGGATCCTCCCCCTATGCGCACTCAACCGTCCTAAATGTGCGGTGGCCTGTGAACCAAGTCACCATACCTACTCGATAACAGAAGCGTTACAGCAATGGCCTGAGCTAGTTCAGCCCAGCTTTTTGGACCGTCGGTCCGCGCCGTCCGGTTTACTCGCGGTTTCGGGAGCCGGCGCGCCCTGCGGCTCCTGCAATTCAGCCAACATTTCACGCAATTCCTCGAGCTCGCGGCGCAGGTAATCGCGAGTGGCGACTTCGCCTACGGCCAGCCGCAGCGCGGCAAGCTCGCGCGCCAGGTACTCGGTGTCGGCCTTGGTCTGCTCGGCCCGTCGACGGTCTTCCTCCAGCGACACCCGGTCGCGGTTCTCCTGGCGGTTCTGTGCCAGCAGGATCAGCGGCGCGGCATAGGCGGCCTGCGTGGAGAACGCCAGGTTGAGCAGGATGAACGGGTACGGATCCCACCGCAGCTGCACCGCGGAGAGATTCAGGGCGACCCAAATGATGACGAGGATGGTCTGAAACGCCAGATATCGGCCCGTTCCCAGGAAGCGGGCGATGGATTCGCTGAACCGCCCGACCGCCTCAGGGTCGACATTGAAACCGAACCGGCGCGAAGACCGCGGGGTGTACAGGTCGCTCATGTCACCCCTTCAGCGCCAAAGAGTTCGGGTTCCTCGCGCTCTCGCCAGTCATCGGGCAGCAGATGGTCGAGCACGTCGTCGACCGATACCGCGCCCAGTAGGTGGTTTTCGTCGTCGACCACCGGACCGCAGACCAGATTGTATGCAGCGAAATAGCGGGTGACCGCCGCCAGCGAGTCCTCTGGCCGCAGGATGGGCAGATCGGTGTCGACGATGCCGCTCACCAGCTCCGCAGGAGGCTCGCGCAGCAGCCGCTGCAAATGCACGCAGCCCAGATAGCGGCCGGTCGGCGTGGCGGTGGGCGGGCGCGTGACGAACACCAGAGAGGCCAGTGCGGGCGTCAGGTCGGGGTCGCGGACCCGCGCCAGTGCCTCGGCGACGGTGGTGTCGGGCGCCAGGACAACCGGCTCGGATGTCATCAGACCGCCTGCGGTGTCGGGTGAGTGGCTGAGCAGCCGTCGCACATCTTCTGAGTCTTCGGGGTCCATTCGGCGCAAGAACTGTTCGGCGTCGGCCGGTGTCATCGTGCCCAGCAAGTCGGCGGCGTCGTCGGGATCCATGGCCTCGAGCACGTCGGCGGAGCGCTCGGCGGGCAACTTCCTCAGCACGTCGGCCTGTTCGTCTTCGGGCAGCTCCTGCAGGACGTCGGCCAGCCGCTCGTCGTCGAGGGCATTGACCACCTCGTTGCGCCGCTTGGCCGGCAGCTCGCGGATGGCCTCGGCGACCTCGACAGGACGCTGGCCCGCGAACAGCTCGAGCAGCTGCGCCACACCTTGGTCGGGCATCGCCAGACCCGACGGCGTCAGACCCTGCACGTGCTGCCAGTCGACCACGTGCATATTGCTGCGACGGCCCAGCCGGCGTTGCGGCCGCACGGCCACCTTCGTCACCATCCAGTCGCGGGTGCGCGTCTGCTCGATGCCCAGATCCACGACGACCACGTCGATTCCGCTCAGCTGCGGCAGGTCGGGATCGTCGACGCGGACCCGAGTTTCGATCACCTGTCCCAACGCAAGCACTTCGCCAGGCCGTTGCGCGAACCGGCGAAGCGACACACTGCCGGTTGCCAATGTGACGGAACCGGGCTCGATGGCGGTCACGCGCAGGATCGGTACGAAAATCCTTCGGCGGGTGAGCATTTCGACGACAAGGCCAAGCACTCGCGGTTGCTGACGCACGATGCTGATGCTGACCACCACGTCGCGGACCCGGCCGATGGACTCGCCGTCGGGGCCGAGCACCACCATCCCCGCGAGTCGGGCCGCGTAGACCCTGTTCACCGCCGCCATATCTGTAGAGAGTAGAGAGTAGATCTGTGGATAACGCGAATCGGCCCCGTCGACAGGACTTTTTGGCCCGGCCCAGACGCACGTGCCTTTCGGTTCCGGGAAGCAGCGCACGGATGATCGATAAGGCCAAGGGCCTGCCTGCCGACGAAGTGTTCCTCGATCTCGAGGATGCCGTCGCACCGGATGCCAAGGCCGAGGCCCGCACCCAGGTCGCAGTCGCGCTGGCCGAAGACGGTTGGGCGGGGCAGCTGCGTGGCGTGCGGGTCAACGACTGGACGACGCCGTGGACCTACGCCGACATCATCGAGGTGGTCTCGACCGCTGGCGCGCAACTCGACATCGTGGTGCTGCCCAAGGTGACTGATGTCTCACACATCCACGCGTTGCATTTGCTGCTGAGCCAGCTCGAGTCGACGCACGGATTGCCGGTGGGCCGCATCGGTATTGAGGCGCAAATTGAGAATGCGCAGGGCCTCACCAACATTGATGCGATAGCGGCGGGCCCGCGAGTGCAAGCGCTGGTGCTCGGGCCGGCGGATATGGCGGCCAGTCTCAACATGCGCACCCTCGAGGTCGGTGAACAGCCCGACGGCTACGACGTCGGCGACGCCCACCACCACGTGTTGATGCGGATTCTCATTGCGGCCCGTGCGAACGGCATCCTGGCGATCGACGGGCCGTATCTGAAGATTCGCGACGTCGACGGATTTCGGCGGGTCGCCGGTCGGTCGGCCGCATTGGGCTACGACGGCAAGTGGGTGCTGCATCCGGATCAGATCGTCGCGGGCAACGAGATCTTCAGCCCGCGCCAGGAGGCCTACGATCATGCGGAGTTGATTCTCGAGGCATACGAGTGGCACACGTCGAGCGCGGGCGGCAACCGCGGCGCGGCGATGCTCGGCGACGAGATGATCGACGAGGCGAGCCGAAAGATGGCGTTGGTGATCGCCGGAAAGGGCCGCGCCGCGGGCATGGTGCGCAAGGCCGACCCGTTCCGCCCGCCCGCCTAGGCCACAGCGACTAGGTCCACTGCCAGCCGCTGGCTATGAGGCCGATGTAGAGAAGCAGGGTGAGCACCATGAACGCGACCCCCAGACCGCCGAGGACCGCGCCGGCAAGCGCGAGGCCATACCCTTCCTGACCGGTGCGCTTGGTCTCACGCATCGCCATCACTCCGAGGATGAGTCCGGCGATCGACGATACGCAACACATCAAGCCGGCGATCGAACACACCAACGCCGCGATCGCCTGGCCGTTGGTGCCTGGCGGTTTCGTCAGCCGGTACGGGTCATAGCCGCCGGGATAGCCAGGGGCAGGCGGATAGCCCGGGGCACCGGTGAACTGCGGGGGATAGACCGGCGGTGGCAAACCGGCGCCGGTCGGATAGTCCACGGGCGCACCGTAATAGGGCTGTTGACCGCCCGAGTTTTCCAGCGACGGATACTCCATCCCTCGAAAGGGCTCGGCCGACCGGTCCGGATCGCTACCGGTCATCGTCAGACGTTCAGGAACACGATGGACCAGAAAATGGTGCTCAACAGCGACACCGCGCCCACCGCGATGCCGGCGATCGCCAGCCCGCGGCCACCTTCACCCGAAGTCTTGACCTGATTCAGCGCGACAACACCAAGCACGATGCCGATGATCGAGCCAAGGCCGAAGATGCAGAACGGGATGAATCCGATGACTGACGCCACCAGCGACACGATCGCCAGCGTGTTGGTCTTCTGCGCGGGCTGGCCATAGGCGCCTGCGTAGTTCGGAGCTGGGTAGCCCGTCGGCGGCGGCCCGTACCCGGGCGGTGGTGGTCCGTACCCGGGCGGCGGCGTGCCGTACTGCGGCGGCGTGCCGAACTGCGGCGGCGGGTACGCCTGCGCTCCGTAATTGGACTGGTCGGGGTACGGCGGCGGCGCGTAGCCCTGCGTACCCGGCGGCGGGTAGCTGGGCGGGGGCGTGTACTCCGGTGGCGGGTAGCTGGCTGGCGGATAGCCGGACGCCTGCGGATAGCCCGGCGTCTCGTAGCCCGCCGGCGGCGCGCTCGGCGTGTCGTAGGCCGGCGGCGGCGTGTAGGCGGGCTGCTCGGCTTCCTGCGGTGACTCCTGCGGCGACGCCGGCTGCTCCTTGGACTGCTCAGGCGCTTGCTCGATGGGCGGCGCCTCGTAGCCGCTCGAGGTCGGCTCTGACGTTCCTGCGCTGGAGTCGGATGACGCCGTTTGGCCTGCGTCTTCGCCAGGATTTGTCATGCTGATCAACCTAGCGCACGTGCGCGGGACCCGTAGCGGGCTCGCTACGGGGCACCTTTGCGCCCGTCGAGGCGTTGGTCTGAAGTGAGAGCGCGTGCGAAATCAGGCGCCGATGACAGGAGAATGAAGTTCGATGACCAGCCCGTTCCAGTCTGGACAGAATCTCGGTGCCACACCTGGCACGTCGGCCACGGGACGCGGTCCTGCCGCGCTGCCCACGCCGCCGAAGGGGTGGCCGATCGGTTCCTATCCCACTTACGCCGAGGCCCAGCGCGCGGTGGACTATCTGTCCGACCAAGAATTTCCCGTACAGCAGGTGACCATCGTCGGCGTTGACCTCATGCAGGTGGAACGCGTCACCGGCAGGCTGACCTGGCCCAAGGTGCTCGGCGGTGGTGTGCTGACCGGTGCGTGGCTCGGGTTGTTCATCGGCCTGGTCCTGGGCTTTTTCAGCCCCAGCCCGTGGGGTGCGTTGGCGACCGGGTTGGTTGCCGGTGTGTTCTTCGGCCTGATCACCTCGGCCATCCCATACGCGATGGCGCGCGGCACAAGAGATTTCAGTTCGACGATGCAGCTCGTCGCCGGACGCTACGACGTGTTGTGCGATCCGCAGAACGCTGAGCGGGGCCGGGATCTGCTGGCGCGCTTGACTATCTAGCGCCCTGGCCTTTTCCGCGTGGGCCCACACGTGAGTACGGGACTTGCGCTTGCGCGCAGACATCGCGGCGATGGCGGCAGTCGGCGCGTGCTCGGCCAGGTCACGATTGCGACGCGCGCCTTGAAAGTGTTGCAAATCGCGCGTATTTGGCAATACGGTTTCCGCGCGGGACGTTCCCGGCGGAACGGAGGCTGATGGTGCGCGCTCGGAAGGTAGGCGCCGCGGCATTGGCCGCGCTGACGACGGCGTCGGTGGTGACGGCGTGTGGTTCGAGCGGCGGTGGAACCGTCATCAACTACTACACGCCAGCAAACGAGGCCAATACGTTCACCGCCGTCGCCAAGCGCTGCAACGAAGAACTCGGCGGCCGCTTCACCATTCAGCAGATCAGCCTGCCAAAGGGTGCCGACGACCAACGGCTGCAGCTGGCACGCCGCCTCACCGGTAACGACAAGAGCCTCGACGTGATGGCACTGGACGTGGTGTGGACCGCGGAGTTCGCCGAGGCCGGTTGGACGTTGCCACTTTCCGACGACCCGGCCGGACAGGCCGAGACCGATGCCACTACCAACACCCTGCCCGGACCGCTGGAAACGGCCAAGTGGAAAGACAAGCTTTACGCCGCTCCTATCACGACAAATACCCAATTGCTTTGGTACCGTGCCGATTTGATACCGGAGCCGCCGACAACATGGGACGGCATGGTAGCCGAGGCGACGCGGCTGCACGCGGCGGGAGAGCCGAGTTGGATTGCCGTGCAGGGCAAGCAGTACGAGGGCCTGGTTGTCTGGTTCAACACTTTGCTGGAAAGTGCTGGCGGCCAAGTGCTCTCCGACGACGGCAAGACCGTCACCCTCACCGACACCCCCGAACATCGCGCGGCCACCGTCAAGGCGCTGCAGATCATCAAGTCGGTTGCGACCGCGCCAGGGGCTGACCCGTCAATAACGCAGACCGACGAAACGACCGCGCGGTTGGCGCTCGAACAGGGCAACGCCGCACTGGAGGTCAACTGGCCGTACGTGCTGCCGTCGTTGTTGGAGAACGCGGTGAAGGGCGGTGTGAGCTTCCTGCCGCTCAACGACCGCCCCGACCTGGCAGGCAGCATCAACGATGCCGGCACCTTCTCGCCGACGGACGAACAATTCAAGGTCGCCTACGACGCGAGCAAGCCGGTGTTCGGATTTGCCCACTATCCGGGTGTGCAGCAGGACGAGCCGGCCAAGGTGACACTCGGCGGTCTGAACCTGGCGGTCGGCAAGAACACCCAGCACAAGGCCGAGGCCTTCGAGGCGATCCGCTGTCTGCGCAATGTCGAGAACCAGCGCTACACCTCGGTCGAGGGCGGACTGCCTGCGGTGCGGACATCGCTCTACGACGATCCGGCATTTCAGGCGAAGTATCCGCAGTACGCCATCATTCGTGACCAGCTGACCAACGCGGCGGTGCGGCCCGCCACGCCCGTCTACCAAGCGGTGTCGACGCGGATTTCGGTGACGCTGGCGCCGATCACCGACATCGATCCGGAGCGGACGGCCGACGAGCTCGCCGAACAGGTGCAGAAGGCCATCGAGGGTAAGGGGCTGATCCCATGACCGCAGCTGCCGTTGAGCCGGTCGCTGCACCCGACGGTGCCAAGCAGGCCACCGACGACGTGCGTTCTGAGCGCCGGCTGGCGTTCCTGCTGATCGCACCCGCCGTCGTCCTGATGCTGGTCGTGACGGCGTATCCCATCGGATACGCGATATGGCTGAGCCTGCAGCGCTACAACATGGCCACCCCGCAGGACAATGCGTTCGTCGGGCTGTCCAACTACGTCACCATCCTGACCGACGGGTATTGGTGGACGGCGTTCGCGGTCACGCTGGCGATCACGGTGATTTCGGTGGTCATCGAGTTGGTGCTCGGCTTGGCGCTCGCGCTGGTGATGCACCGGACCATCTTCAGCAGGGGCGTCGTGCGAACCGCGGTTCTGATTCCGTACGGCATCGTGACGGTGGCCGCGGCGTACAGCTGGTACTACGCATGGACGCCGAGCACCGGCTATCTGGCCAACCTGCTGCCAGAAGGCTCTGCGCCGCTGACCGAACAGCTTCCGTCGCTCGCCATAGTGGTTCTCGCGGAGGTCTGGAAGACCACGCCGTTCATGGCGTTGCTGCTGCTGGCTGGATTAGCGCTGGTGCCAGAGGATCTGCTACGCGCGGCGCAGATGGACGGAGCGGGTCCGTGGAAGCGGCTGTTCAAGGTGATAATCCCGTTGATCAAACCCGCGATCCTGGTGGCATTGTTGTTCCGCACGCTCGATGCGTTCCGCATCTTCGACAACATCTACGTGATCACCGGTGGCGCGAACAACACCGGCTCGGTGTCAATCCTCGGCTACGACAACCTGTTCAAGGCGTTCAACGTCGGGTTGGGCTCGGCGATCAGCGTGCTGATCTTTCTGTCGGTCGCCCTGATCGCCTTCATCTTCATCAAGGGCTTCGGCGCGGCGGCGCCCGGAGCCGACGAGGGGAGTCGCTGAGATGGCCGAAGCTGACGATGCGGGCCCCCAGGCCCGAGGAGGAAGCGAGCAGACATGACGGACCGGGTGGGCGCGGGACGCGCCTCGGGCTGGGCGGTAATCAACACCCTGGTGATCATCTACGCGCTGTTCCCAGTGCTGTGGATTCTGTCCCTGTCGTTGAAGCCGACGTCAAGCGTCAAGGACGGCAAGCTGATTCCGGCGGAGATCACGTTCGACAACTACAAAGCCATTTTCCAAGGCGGTGCGTTCAGCTCCGCGCTGATCAACTCCATCGGCATCGGGCTGATCACCACCGTGATCGCGGTGGTGATCGGCGGTATGGCGGCCTATGCAGTGGCCCGGCTGGACTTCCCAGGCAAGCAACTCCTCATCGGGGTTGCATTGCTGATCGCGATGTTCCCGCACATCTCACTGGTGACACCGATTTTCAACATCGAACGCGCGGTTGGCCTATTCGACACTTGGCCCGGATTGATCATCCCGTACATCACTTTTGCACTGCCGCTTGCCATTTACACCCTGTCGGCGTTTTTCCGGGAGATCCCTTGGGATTTGGAGAAGGCTGCGAAAATGGATGGCGCCACGCCGGGCCAGGCGTTCCGCAAGGTGATCGCTCCGCTGGCCGCGCCCGGTATCGTCACCGCCGCGATCCTGGTGTTCATCTTCGCCTGGAATGACCTGCTGCTGGCCCTGTCGCTGACCGCCACCGAGCGGGCGATCACGGCGCCCGTGGCGATCGCCAATTTCACCGGCAGTTCTCAATTCGAGGAGCCGACAGGTTCGATCGCGGCCGGTGCGATGATCATCACCATCCCGATCATTGTCTTTGTTCTCATCTTCCAGCGACGGATCGTCGCCGGTCTGACGTCCGGCGCGGTAAAGGGGTAATTCGATGGCCGAAATTGTGTTGGACCAGGTGACCAAGAGTTACGCCAACGGCGCGACGGCAGTGAAGGATCTCTCCGTCACCATCGCGGATGGCGAGTTCATTATCCTGGTCGGCCCGTCCGGCTGCGGAAAATCCACCACGCTGAACATGATTGCCGGGCTCGAGGACATCTCGTCAGGTGAATTGCGCATCGGCGGCGAACGTGTCAACGAGAAGGCGCCCAAGGATCGTGACATCGCAATGGTGTTCCAGTCTTATGCGCTCTACCCGCATATGACCGTCCGCCAAAACATTGCGTTTCCGCTGACGCTGGCCAAGGTGAAGAAGGCGGAGATCGCCACCAAGGTCGAGGATGCCGCGAAAGTCCTTGGCCTGACCGAGCTTTTGGACCGCAAGCCAGGGCAGCTCTCGGGTGGCCAGCGACAGCGGGTGGCGATGGGGCGCGCAATCGTGCGCAACCCCAAGGCGTTCCTGATGGACGAGCCGCTGTCGAACCTGGACGCGAAGCTGCGGGTTCAGATGCGGTCGGAGATTGCACGGCTGCAGAGCCGGTTGGGCACCACGACCGTCTACGTCACCCACGACCAGACCGAGGCGATGACGCTCGGCGATCGGGTGGTCGTCCTGCTGGGCGGTGTGGCCCAACAGATCGGCACGCCCGAGGAGCTATACAACCGACCCGCCAACCTGTTTGTCGCAGGGTTCATCGGGTCGCCTGCCATGAACTTCTTCCCCGGCACCATGACCGACGTAGGGGTACGCCTGCCGATGGGCGAGGTCACGCTGACCCAGGATGTTCACGACGTGATGGGCCAGCACAAGAGGCCAAACAATGTGATCGTCGGTATCCGGCCGGAGCATCTCGCGGATGCCTCGCTAATCGACACCTATCAGCGGATCAGGGCGCTGGTCTTCGAGGTGAACGTCGACGTGGTCGAATCCCTTGGCGCCGAGAAGTATGTGCACTTCAAGATGGAGGGTGCCGGCGCCCAGTCGGCCCAGCTGGCCGCGGCCGCCGAGTCCGAGGTTGGTGAAAACGAGTTCGTGGCACGGGTTTCCACCGAGTCGAAGGTGACCCATGGCCAGAAGATGGAACTGGCATTCGACACCAGCAAGATTGCGATCTTCGACGCGGACACCGGCGAGAACCTGACCATCGCTGTCGGTGGCGGCAACGGACAGCCGGCGCCGGCGAGTGAGCCTGCGCCGGAGAGCGAGCCTGTGCCACCACCTCCGGCCGAGTGACCGACGTCCTGGCGCAAGTCCGTGCACACCTGCACGAGCAATTCGCCCGGGCGGGAGTCATCGCCGAGCCCGATGCGGCGAGCGTGACATTTCTCGGTGCCGAGCGCATCGAGGTGCTGCGATTCGGTCCCGACAGTGTGGGCGCATATCACTATGTGTCGCTTGGCTGTTCGCGGCATCCGATGTTCGACCCGACCGAGATGGTTACCGACGCGATACACGGGCCGCGCGCGGAGGTGGTGGTGGTGCTGCGCGGGCCGTCTCCAAAAGGCCTGTCCCGCTCGGTGGCCATCCTGGCCGCGGCGCCCGCGGTGGAAGGGTTGATGCTGGAACCCGATGCGTTGGTCGATCTGCAGTCACCACTGTGGGAGGGCGCGCCATTCACCGCATTCCTGTTGGGCCGCAGCGATATCGACGACGTCGCACTGCCGGCGCCGCGGCCACCGGTCACCATTTACAGAGCCATCCCGATCACCGGCAATGAGGCGGCGTGGGTGCGGCTCAAGGGTGCCGACGCGATGCGGGAGGCGTGGACGCAGGACGGGGTCGACGTGCTCGACCCGTCGCGGCGCGCCGCCAACCCCACCTGAGTCCTTCGCCGAGACTAGAGCCAGTGGTTGCGGCGGAACGCGCTGAACAGCAGTGTGCAGACGACCAGCATCACCAACAACACCGCCGGATAGCCCCACACCTGGTGAAGCTCCGGCATGTAATCGAAGTTCATCCCGTAGATGCCGGCTATCGCCGTGGGCACCGCCGCAATCGCGACGTACGCCGAGATCTTGCGCATGTCGATGTTCTGCTGCATCGCGACCTTGCCGACCGCGGCCTGCACCAGTGAGCTGAGCATCTCGTCGTAGCTGGTGATCCGGTCGGATGCCTGGATGTTGTGGTCAAGCACGTCGCGCATGTATCGCCGGACCTCGATCGAGATCAGGTCGTTGTGGTCGGTGCCCATTCGCTGCAGGGCCAGCGTCAAAGGACCGACGGCCCGTCGCAGCTCGACCACCTCACGCTTGAGCAGGTAGATGCATTCGATGTTGGTCTTTCTCGTCGGCGAGAAGACGTCCTCTTCCATCGCGTCGATATCGGTTTCGATCAGATCGGTGACATCGAGATAGCTGTCCACAACGTGGTCGGCGATCGCGTGCATGATCGCGTACGGGCCGAGCTTGAGAGTGGCAGGCGAGGCGTCCAGCCGCTTGCGCACCCCAGCCAGCCCGCTGTGCTCGCCGTGGCGAACCGTCACCACGAAATCCGCGCCGACGAAAATCATGATCTCGCCGGTCTCGACGATCTCGCGGGCCAGGGCTACGGATTCGTGCTCGACGTAGTTCACCGTCTTGAGCACCAGGAACAGCGTCTTGTCGTAGCGCTCGAGCTTGGGCCGCTGATGGGCGTGCACGGCGTCCTCGACGGCCAGCTCATGCAGGCAGAACACGTCGGCGACCGCCTGCATCTGATGCTCGTCGGGTTCGTGCAAGCCGATCCAGACGAACGCATCCGTGCCTTCGCGCTCCAGCTCGCGCACCTTGCTCAGCGCGGCAGCGTGGGTGTACCTGCCGACCAGCCGTTTGCCGTCGACGTAGATGCCGCAGTCGACCATGGCTCGCGCGACAGGAACGTGAATGGACGTTGCATCCGGGCCGGAGGCCTTGGACCGCACGACAGGTCGAAGCGATGGAGGCAACGCGCGAAACGATGGCATCGGGTCACTCTCCCCTGGATAAAGACAGCAACGCAGGTCTTTTGGCCCTCGCGCAATGTTACGCGGCCGCCCATATCCGCACCGGTCATGAGCAGGTTCGGACCGGGGATTCGACGGCTGATGCGAGTGCGCTAGTTTCGTGCGGAACCCAACTGGAGTCCAAGGAGCATCTGACGTGAGCACAAGTCCCCTCAAGGTCGCTGTCACCGGTGCCGCCGGCCAGATCGGCTACAGCCTGCTGTTCCGCCTCGCGAGCGGCTCGCTGCTCGGCGCCGATCGCCCGATCGAGCTGCGTCTGCTCGAGATCGAGCCCGCGCTCAAGGCACTCGAGGGTGTCGTGATGGAGCTCGACGACTGCGCGTTCGCGACGCTGGCCGGGGTGGAGATCGGCTCTGACCCGACGAAGATCTTCGACGGCGTGAACCTTGCCCTGCTCGTCGGCGCCCGTCCCCGCGGCCCTGGCATGGAGCGCGGCGATCTGCTCGAGGCCAACGGCGCGATCTTCACCGCCCAGGGCAAGGCCCTGAACGAGGTTGCCGCAGAGGACATCCGCATCGGCGTGACCGGCAACCCGGCCAACACCAACGCGTTGATCGCGATGACGAACGCGCCCAACATTCCGAAGGAGCGGTTCTCCGCGCTGACCCGCCTCGACCACAACCGGGCGATCTCACAGCTGGCCAAGAAGACCGGAGCCGCGGTCGCCGACATCAAGAAGATCACGATCTGGGGCAACCACTCGGCCACCCAGTACCCCGACATCTTCCACGCCGAGGTCGGCGGAAAGAACGCTGCCGAGGTCGTCAACGACCAGGCGTGGATCGAGAACGACTTCATCCCCACGGTCGCCAAGCGCGGCGCCGCGATCATCGACGCGCGCGGCGCGTCATCGGCGGCCTCGGCCGCATCGGCGACCATCGACGCCGCCAGGGACTGGCTGAAGGGCAGCCCGGACGGCGACTGGGTCTCGATGGCCGTCGTCTCCGACGGCAGCTACGGCGTCCCCGAGGGCCTGATCTCGTCGTTCCCTGTGACCACCAAGGACGGCAACTGGTCGATCGTGCAGGGCCTGGAGATCGACAACTTCTCCCGCGGCCGGATCGACAAGTCCACCGCCGAACTCGCAGATGAGCGCAAGGCAGTCACTGATCTCGGGCTGATCTGAGCGAAATATTCGCAATATTCACAACCCCGTCGCTGGCCTTGTTAATTACGCCAAGTAGCCTGTGCCGGTGACTGAAACGGTGCCGCAGGATGTCCAAAGCCCGCAGATCGTCATTGGCGACGAGGAGATCTTCTCTGCCCACGTCGGTGGAAAGCTGTCGGTAGCGCTGAACGCGCCGCTGGACACCCAGCGCGCGTTGTCGATCGCCTACACGCCGGGGGTGGCTCAGGTCAGTCGCGCGATCGCGGCCGACCACACGCTTGCCGCCAGGTACACGTGGGCCAACCGCCTTGTCGCCGTGGTCAGCGACGGCAGCGCCGTGCTCGGCCTCGGTGACATCGGTCCGGCGGCGTCGCTGCCGGTGATGGAGGGCAAGTGCGGGCTGTTCAAGACGTTCGCCGGCCTGGACTCGATCCCGATCGTGCTGGACACAAAGGATCCTGACGAGATCGTCGAAACGCTGGTGCGACTGCGCCCGACGTTCGGCGCGGTGAACCTTGAGGACATCTCCGCGCCGCGCTGCTTCGAGATCGAGCGCCGTGTCATCGACGCGCTGGACTGCCCCGTCATGCACGACGATCAGCACGGCACCGCGATCGTCGTGCTTGCCGCGCTGCTGGGTGCGGCGAAGGTGCTCGACCGCGATATGACCTCGTTGCGGGTCGTCGTCTCCGGCGCGGGTGCCGCTGGCGTGGCATGCGCGAATATTCTTCTGTCCGCTGGCATTTCGGATCTCACGGTGCTGGATTCACAAGGCATCCTGCATGCCGGGCGCTCGGACATGAACTCGGTCAAGGCCGAGCTGGCGCAGCGCACCAACCCCGATGACCTCACCGGCGGCCTTGTCGAGGGCATCAAGGGCGCCGATGTGTTCCTCGGTGCGTCGGGCGGTGTCGTGCCCGAGGAATTGATCGCGTCGATGGCGCCGGAGTCAATTGTGTTCGCACTGGCCAATCCCGATCCCGAGGTTCACCCGGCTGTGGCCGCCAAGTACGCCGCGGTGGTGGCCACCGGCCGCAGCGACTTCCCGAATCAGATCAACAATGTGTTGGCGTTCCCCGGGGTGTTCCGCGGCGCGCTCGACGTCGGGGCGCGCCGAATCACCGAGGAGATGAAAGTCGCTGCCGCCGAGGCGATCTTCTCTGTCGCGTGCGAGGATCTAGCGCCGGACCGGATCGTTCCAAGCCCGCTGGATCCGCGGGTCGCGCCTGCCGTGGCGGACGCGGTGGCGGCGGCCGCCGGCGTATAGGTGTTCGCCCGCCGGCTGGCGTTGGCGCTGGCCGCGCTGATCACGATGGTGACCGCGGGCTGCGGTGAGCAGATGGGTGCGCCGTCGATCGCGGTGGGCGCCAAGCCGGACGCCGAGTCAGCGCTTGTAGCCCATCTGTATGCGGCCGCATTGCGCTCTTACGGCAGCCCTGCGCACGTGGAGTCGGGCAGTGATCCATTGTCAGAACTCGACTCCGGACAGATCCGGATCGTGCCCGGACTTACCGGCCAGTTCCTGGCGCGGTTTCAGCCAGATGCCCCCGCGCGCTCGGCCGCGCAGGTGTATCGCGCGATGGTGTCCGCGCTGCCAGAGGGCGTGGCCGCGGGCGACTACACCACCTCCGCCGAGGACAAACCGGCGTTGGCCGTCACCGAGTCAACGGCCGACGCCTGGGGCGGCCGCGACGTGACGGTGGCAGCCCGCAATTGCGACAAGCTCAACGTCGGGCAAGTCGCCGGTGCGCCTCGACCCGCCGCCATAGGCACGTGCGCGATCAAAAAGGGGCGTGAATTTCCCGACAGCGCAACGCTATTCGCGGCACTGCGGGCGGGGGAGATCAACGCGGCATGGACGACGACCGCTGCGCCGGGCATCCCCACCGAGCTGCTCACGCTGTCGGATCGCACGTCGTTGATCCGCGCCGAGAACCTGGTGCCGCTGTATCGGCGCAACGAGCTGACCGAATCGCAGGTGCTCGCCATCAACGAGGTGGCCGGTGTGCTGGACACCGCCGCGCTGGCGCAGATGCGCGCCCAGGTCGCCGACGGCACCGAGCCCGGTCTGGTGGCCAACGCGTTCCTGGCCGAACACCCGCTCGGCGACTAATCCCGCCCCGCGCAGACACCTAGTGCGCGTTGGGCACCATTCGCGACATCACCGTCGAGAACAACCGCTGATACCCCGAGCCGGTCGCGCGCACGATGACGTCGAGCACCTTGGCGTCGGCTCCGACCAGCACGCGGGCCTTGTTCTTGCGAACGCCGTCGAGGATGATCCGCGCGGCCTTCTGCGGTGACGTGGCGGCCAACTTCTTGTCGAAGGTCTGCGCCAGTTCTTCCTTGTCCAGGCCTTCGACGGTCTCCATGTTGCGGGCGATCGCGGTCTTGATGCCGCCGGGATGCACTGTCGTCACCTTGACGGGATGTCCGGCCACCTCCATCTCCTGGCGCAGCGCCTCGGTGAACCCGCGGACCGCGAACTTCGCCGCGTTGTATGCGGCCTGACCCGGTACCGAGAACAACCCGAAGATGCTGGAGATGTTGATGACGTGCCCGTCGCCGGAGGCGATCAGGTGGGGCAGGAACACCTTGGTGCCGTTGGCGACGCCCCAGAAGTCGACATCCATCACTCGCTCGATGTCCTTGAACTGGCTGACCTCGACGTCACCGGCGAACGCGATGCCCGCGTTGTTGTAGATCTGGTTGACCTTGCCGAAATGCTCGGCGACGGCGTCGGCGTACACCCCGAACGCCTCGCGCTCGGTCACGTCGAGCCGGTCGGCCTTCACCGGTGCGCCGATGGCCTTCAAGCGCTCCTCGGTGGCCGCCAGGCCTTCGGTGTCGACGTCGCTGATCGCCACCATTGCGCCCGAGCGTGCCAGCTCGATCGCGAGTGCCTGCCCGATGCCCGACCCGGCGCCCGTCACTGCAGCGACCTTCCCGGCGAAGCCCTCCATAACCACACTCCTCGTGTCCGTTGACTCCGGTCGAGGCTAGCCGGTACCCGCGGTCCGCCCTACAGGGCCCTAGGCAGGCTTGGTTGCGGTGATGACGTGGGTGCCCATCCCCGGCGCCCACCACATGCGCCAGCCGAGGTTGCGCCGGGTCACCTCGGTCCACCCGAGGTCACGCAGCTGACGGGCGTAGTGATTGGTGAAGAAGATGTCGACCAGGATCAATCGGCCACCCGGTCGCAGCACACGCGCCGCCTCGCTGATGGCCTTCTCACGCCCGCCCCGCTCCGAAATGTTGTGCACCACAAGGCTGCTGACGATCACGTCGACGCTGTTGTCGTCGAGTGGCAGAGCCGTGATGTCGGCAGTGCGTACCTCGACACGGTCTGCGACGCCCTCGATTTCGGCGTTGCGCATCGTGTTCTGCTGCGAGTTACCGGTCTGGTCGGCGCGCCAGATGTCGACGCCGATGGCGCGGCCCTTCGGGAGCAGTTTGGCCGCGGCGAGCAACACCGCGCCGCGCCCGCAGCCCATGTCCAGCAGTGTCTCGTCGCCGCGCAGCCCCAGGTGTTTGAGGATTTGCGCCCATACCTCGAACTTGCCGACGCGGGTGGTGCGGATGAACAGCGCCGCGGTCGTCACGATGGATGCGCCGACGCCGCCGGTCACCGCCGCGGCGACGGGCCGTCGACGGACAAGACTTCTGGCCGCCAATGTGAGCAGTGCGGCGCTCGTCGCTCCCGTGATGCCGGCGACGACGGGGGCGGGTACGGCGCGATAATCCCCGTCGAAGCCATAGTCGGCCTTGTGGTGGCGAACGTCTACAACAGTCATCTACCCACGGTAGATCCGCTCCAGCGACGATGGGCCGCTACGTCTTTTGCTCCCAGCACTCCCGAAGCGGGCTCTCCTACGGCGCGAACGCCTCGTCCAGGATCTCCTGCTGCTCGACGGCATGCACCTTCGACGAACCCGACGACGGCGCCGACATGGCGCGCCGCGAAATCCGTTTGATGCCAGTCAACTTCTCCGGCAGCACCTCCGGCAGCGCCAGACCGAAGTTCGGCCACGCACCCTGGTTGGCCGGCTCCTCCTGCACC
>NZ_DASSCY010000087.1:0-5942 GCF_035697385.1 Mycobacterium sp.
ATGGCGACGTCGTTGTCGAGGACGAACAACGTCTGATTCAGCATCGGGTCGTTTCGCGCCTCCATTTCCCGCAGCACCCAGCTGGCGTTCGCGGCGCCCCAGCCGGAGGCGAGGACGGCGTTGGGCTCGCCCGCGTTGGCCTGCAGGGCCTCGTAGATACCGGCCGGCCCACTGAAGAAGTTGACGTGCACGATGTCATCGCCGGTGGTGTTGTACGGCGAGGCATTGAACTTGCCCTGGAAAAAGTCCTCGGTACCGCTGCCGTCCGGGTGTGTCGAACTACCGACGACAATCAGGGCTGCCAACTCGACGAGCGGCGTCGATATCGAAGCAGGATGGGTCGCGGCAACGCCGGCGATGCTCGTCGCGACCCCGACCGCCGCGACGCCCACCGCCAGCTTTCGCACACGCTTGGTGCCGGCTTTGCCCATGCCTGGCGTCCTCCCCACGGTTCGGTTAGCAACGTATCGCGTGGGGCCACGCTAGGCGAGCTCCGCCACCGGAAATCTCCGGCTCCAGAGAGCAATTGCTGTCGGCCGCAAGGGGTTCGACGGCGAATGCGGCGCCTGGTCGGCCTGACGGTCGCTTGCCTAACGTAACGTCCCACGATTTGAAGGTGGCTTAGCTGGGTCGCGGTGGGAGCGGCCGACCCACCACACGGGTTGAGCGTTTGCCCGGGTTGGGTGCCGCCAAACCTCATCAGCGGTGGACACTGCCGTCTACCTGGATGAATCCGCCACCGACGCATGGGGTGATCAGCGCCATTGTCCAATAAGCGAGATTGCTTGTGATAACTGACCGGCACGTGCAAGAGTGGGTTATAGCCGCGCATGATCTTCGCTGCGCCGCACGATCGCCCTTAGAAAGTCAGGGGTGGACCACTGAGATTCAGCGGTCTGGCTTTCAACGTCGGGGGGACCATTGTTCGACACGAAGAATTCAGAAGTGGCTGACCGTATTTCGGCCGGAACCGTCCTATCGTCGCATCTGCGATCGGAACTGCAGCGGGTGATGTCGCACGTGCGACCGGAGGATCTGACAGTCCTCGAGATCGTTGCTCTACTCGACATCCTGATCCCGGCGGCCTCCCGGGTTGTCGGCGGACCATCCTGCCGGCCAAGACCTCGTGTCCGCGGGGTTCGCGGCGAGTACCCGGCGTCTGATCTCGCTTAACAGCGAATCAATCGACGCTCCGCTCAGGTCACCAGTCAACGTCGTCATTTCCACCACGCCCAGCTCGCTGCTGGACAAATAGCCCGCGGCCACCAGTGCCTCGACTGGCGACCGGCGGTACACCCGTGCGAAGGCGACAACGGCTTCCGCACGTGGCGTGCTGGCGCCGCGTTGCCAGCGGGAGATGCTGGACTGATCGATGCCGGTTGTGGCGGCGATGTCCTTTTGAGCGGCGTTGCCAGTCACAGTCACGACGTACTGCCACCACGACCCTTGAGTCGGTGGGGCAGGTTCTTCCGTCATCCGGACAGGGTATGGCATATACGTACCAGGGTCGGTTTTGGAATGCTCCGGCGATTTCGCCCATTTGCCCCCTGATTTCCGGGCGCTCTTGGCGCTGGATGTTGAGGTGCAGACGTCTTGCATGCGAGCATGCATACATGTATGGTGGCATGCATACCGCTCACGGAGAATGCGCCTCTCGAGGCGACCGTCTCGATAGCCATCCACACGGATGGCGTCACGTGACACATCTGCTGCACGGCTCTGCGGAGCGTGAAGAGGAGCTCGAAATGAAGCATTCCATTTATCCATACGCGACAGGCGTTGCGATCGCAGGCGCCGGTGCCCTGATGGCGCTGGGTTCCGGCACCGCACAGGCCGCGCCGGAGCTGTCCGCGCCACTGTCACCATCGACGAACAGCCAGTGCGTTGTGATGCCCGCAGGGTGTTCTTCGGCTAATACGCTTTTTGGGCCAAGTGCCTCCTTCGGGCTCACATCGAACGCGCCCACCCCGAATGCGCTGGCAGCGACATTTGCCAGCCCCTTGGGTCTGAACGATCCGTTCTACAACCTGATTGGCATCGGCAATCTGATCCCGATCGTCAACATCTTCATCTCCAACGGCGCTAACGGCGCACCGGGAACGGGCGCCAACGGCGGTAACGGCGGGCTGTTCATCGGCTACGGCGGTGCCGGTGGGTCCGGCGCGCTAGGGCAGGCCGGCGGTAGCGGCGGCACAGGCGGGTTGTTCTTCGGCAACGGAGGCGACGGCGGTGCCGGCGGGATCAGCGCGGATGGCGGTAGCGGCGGCAACGCAGGCTTGCTGGCGCTGTTCGGCCAGGGCGGTGCCGGCGGTGTCGGCGGCGCAGGCGTCGAGGGAACCCCAGGCACGGCGGGAACAGGGACGGCGGCTACTGGAGCGACGGGCGCCAACGGCACAGTAGTTGGCACTGACGGTGCCGACGGTGTGAACCCGCCCGGAGATGGCGTCGCGGGCGTCGCGGGTGCGGCCGGCGTTGCTGGCACGGGTGGCTCAGGCGCACCCGGCTCCGCGGGTGACCCCGCTGGCGCTGGCGGTGCCGGCGGAACGGCGGGCGCAGCAGGCACTGGGGGCGACGGTGGCCTCGGCGGCAGCGGCACCCCAAGCGGCAACGGCGGCGCCGGTGGCGCTGGCGGGGCTTCGAGTACTGCTGGTGTGACGGCGGTTGGCGGCGACGGCGGTGACGGCGGCAACGGGGGAACCGGTGCTACTGACGGCGGCGCTGGCGGCGCTGGCGGCGCCGCAGTGAATACCGGTGGAGCGGCCACTGGCGGTAACGGCGGCACGGGCGGCGACGGCGGAATCGGTGCTGCCGGCCAGGCTGGTGGAACCGGCGAGGCTGGCTCCGCAGGCGGCACGGGGGCCAACGGAACCAATGTTGGGACTGCAGGCACAGCCGGCGGACCCGCAGGCTCCGGAGGCAACGGCGGCAGCGGCGGGCTCTTCGGCAGCGGCGGAGCTGCCGGTGACGGCGGCACGGGCGGTACCGGCGGGACCGGAGGCACCGGCCAGGCCGGTGGCGACGGCGGAACCGGAGGAACCGGAGCTGCAGGCGGAACTGGCGGTGACGGCGATGACGGCGGCAACGGCGGTGTCGGCGGCGCAGGCGGTGCCGGAACAGGCGGCGGCGTTCTCGGCGTCGGCGGTACTGGCGGAGCTGGCGGATCCGGAGCTACAGGTGGTCCGGGCGGCGCAGGCGGAACCGGCGGAGCCGGCGGCGAAGGCGGCACCGGTGGAACCGGAGCTGCAGGCGGGACCGGAGGCACCGGCGGCGACGGCGGCACAGCCGGTACCGCGGGTAGCGGCGGGCTGTTCGGCGGCTCAGGCGCGACCGGCACCGACGGTGCGACCGGCGGCACAGGAGCCACCGGCGCAACCGGAGCAACCGGAGCAACCGGAGCAACCGGTAACACGGGAGCGACTGGCGCGAGCGGCACTGACGGTACCGGCGGCACCGCCGGCGGTTCCGGAGCCGATGGCGCATCGTCATAATCGGCAGGTAGAGGCCCCGTAAAGAGGCCACTGCAAGTTCGGACACCAGGGGCGTCGGCAATGCCGGCGCCCCTGGTGCAATGTGTGTGCCGGACGAAACCGCCCGGCACACAACCAGTCCCGGCTAACGGGGCCAGCGCAGATCGTTTCCGGTGGCTTCAAGGAAGGTGTTTCGGATGCTTCACGGCAGCGTTGTGAGAGAGGGTGAGGTCATGGCGGTCGGATATGACGCAGACGCGGCCGATGTTGAGCGGTACCCCCGGATCGGTCTGGGGGCGTTGGCGGTCAAAGATCTGGGCCGGTTGTTGTTGCGCTGTGACGATCGGCCCGGATTGGTGGCGGCCGTCAGTAGTTTTCTGGCCGAGGCCGGAGCCAATATCGTGTCGCTGGATCAGCATTCGACCCAGCAGTCCGGCGGAACGTTCGTGCAGCGCACAATCTTTCATCTACCTGGTTTGACGGCTGCGCGGGACGAGATGGAGCGTGACTTCGGCGAGCGGCTGGCCGCGCGGTTCAACATGGAGTTCAGGCTGACAGAGGCGTCCAAACCCAAACGAGTGGCGATCATGGCGTCGAAGGCCGACCACTGTCTGCTGGATCTGCTGTGGCGCAACCGCCGCGGTGAACTGGACATGTCGGTGGTGATGGTGATCTCCAACCACCCCGACCTGGCCGATCAGGTCCGTCCGTTCGGGGTGCCGTTTTTACATGTGCCGGCCACCAAAGACATTCGGGCACAAGCAGAACAACGTCAACTCGACGCGTTGCGCGGCAATGTCGACCTGGTGGTGCTCGCCCGATACATGCAGATCATCTCACCGCAGTTTCTCACCGATGTTGGTTGCCCCCTGATCAACATTCATCACTCCTTCCTTCCGTCTTTCATCGGCGCGGCGCCGTATCGGCGGGCCAAAGAGCGCGGCGTCAAACTCGTGGGGGCGACCGCTCACTACGTCACCGAAAGACTTGACGAGGGCCCGATCATCGAGCAGGACGTCGTGCGGGTGGACCACCGTCACGGCATTGGCGATCTCACGCGCCTCGGCGCAGATGTCGAGCGTGCCGTGCTGTCACGCGCGGTCCTGTGGCATTGCGAAGACCGCATCATCCGTTACGGCAACCAGACCATCGTCTTCTGATGTCGGCAACGCCAGGTATGGACTCGACGTCCGATGAGCACCCCCGGCAGGACTCGAACCTGCGACCTACCGCTTAGAAGGCGGCTGCTCTATCCGCTGAGCTACGGGGGCAGCGACGGTGAGTCTATCTCGGTGGGTCCGGGCACCCGGCCTCCCCAACAGCAAGTAAACGCGCTCCGCGCCCACGGCCAGCGGACTAGCGTGGTGGGCGCAGGACGGCGGACCAGGAAGGGGAGCGACGGGCCATGAGCGACGTGCCGGAACTCGACGCGGCCGGACTTCCGGAGGAACTCAGCGCGTTCGACCAGATACTGCACCGCGGCGAGGCCAACCCGAGAACGCGCTCGGGCATCATGACCCTGGAGATCCTCGACACCACTCCGGACTGGGACCGGTTCCGGACCCGGTTCGACAACGCGTCGCGCAAAGTGCTGAGGCTGCGGCAGAAAGTCGTGAGTCCCACGCTGCCGACCGTCGCCCCGCGATGGGTCATTGACCCCGACTTCAACCTGGACTTCCACGTCCGCCGACTGCGGCTTCCGGAACCCGGCACACTGCGTCAGCTGATGGACCTCGCCGACGTCGCCGCTCAATCACCGCTCGACATCTCCCGCCCGCTGTGGACGGCGACGCTCGTCGAAGGGCTCGAAGATGGCTGTGCCGCGGTGATGATGCATCTGAGCCACGCCGTGACCGACGGCGTCGGTGCCGTCGAGATGTTCGCACACATCTACGACCTCGAGCGCGAACCGCCACAGCAAGACGTGCCACCGCTGCCCATTCCGCAGGACCTGTCGCCCAACGACCTGATGCGGCAAGGGATTAACCGGCTTCCCGGCTCGATTCTCGGCGGAGTTCGTGGCGCGCTGTTCGGAGCCGCGCACGTCGTCGGCGAGATGGTCCGCGATCCGATTTCGAGGATGGGTAGCGCCGTCGAATACGCGATGTCGGGCGCACGTGTCGTCGGTCCTGTTGCCCCTCCATCGCCTGTGCTGCGCCGCCGCAGCCTCTCGTCGCGCAGTGAGGCCATCGACATCGAGTTCGGCCACCTGCACAAGGCGGCCAAGGCGGCCGGCGGTTCGATCAATGACGCCTACCTGGCGGGGCTGTGCGGCTCCCTGCGGCTCTACCACGAAGCCAAAGGGGTGCCGATAGATGCGCTGCCAATGGCCGTCCCGGTCAACCTGCGATCGGAGGCCGACCCCGCAGGCGGCAACCGATTCGCCGGCGTCAATCTCGCAGCGCCGATCGGCCTGACCGATCCAGAAGTGCGCGTCAAGAACATCCGCTCCCAAATGACTCGCAAGCGTGAGGA
>NZ_DASSCY010000088.1:0-21604 GCF_035697385.1 Mycobacterium sp.
CTGGCGGCGAACGGGCTCGGCGGCGAGGCGTATCGGAGTGAGCCGCTCGACGACCAGTGGGAGCTGTACGACCTGACGGCGGACCCGGCGGAGGCAGCCAACAGGTGGACGGATCCGGCACTGCACGAGCTGCGTCAGCACTTGCGGATGCAGTTGAAACAGGCGCGGGCGAGTTCGGTGCCGGAGCGAAATCAGCCGTGGCCGTATGTGTCGCGCAGGCCGCCGGTGGCGTCACCGAGCCTCGTCCGCCGGGTGCTCAAGCGAGTGGGGTTTCGTTCGGCCCGCTGACCGCAGCCGAAGTCGTCGTCGTTAATTGCCCGCCTACTGAGCGACAACTCAGCGCGGCGGGGGGCCGCCGGGTGGCGGGCCGCCATTCGGAGGCGCGCTCGTCGACTTCTCACCGACGCCGATGGTCAACGAGACGGTCATGCCGCTGGTCGGATCGCCAGCGACATTCGCGAGTTCGGCGTCCCAGCCATCACCGAACACGTTGTCGGAGTCCAGCGTCAGCTGCGACATGTTCCGCACGCTGTCGGCGTATCCGCTGTCGTGGGCGAAGACGGTCGTGCATGCCTGCTCGGGCAGAGCGATCTGTGACGTCAGCCGGGCGTTCTCGCCGGCGACGGCGGCTTCGAGCGAATCGAAGACCTCGAAGTGGATATGCGGCCACCGCCCGGGGTAGCAGGCGGGAAAGATCGAGGTGAAGGACAACCGGCCTTGCTGGTCGGCGACCTGCACACCGCGCAGGTAGTTTTGGTCGGCCGCGTCTTGGCTGTAGAGCGAGTAGTTGCCGGCGCGGTCGCAGTGCCAGATGTACACGGCCATGCCGGCGCCCGCGGTGCAGTTCTTCGTGATGTCCTGCAACGTCAGCTCGATCGTGGTCGGAACACCTTCGGCTGCACCGGAATACGAGCCAAAGCTGGATCGGATATCGCTGCGGACGATGCCGGATTCGATCAAGACGTTCGGTCCGTTCGACCCGTCGCCCGGATAGGGGCCCGCGGTCTCGGCCGGTGCGGCGATCGCACAGGCGGCGGCCTCAGCTGTCGTTGTGGTGGCGGTGGACGTCGAACCGGTTGCCTGCTTGGACGTGCCGCCGGCGCACGCCGCCACCAACGCGGAGACACCCGCGGCGCCGGCGAGGTGAAACATCCGGCGCCGCGAAAGCACCTTCAGGTCGTGGGCCAGGCCGAGGTCGTGTTCGTGTTCGTGTCGATCGTGCATGACTCCACGGTGCCCGGCGGACCTATGAACGCGCTATGCGTCTCCTATGAGCTCACCAACTCACGGCTCAGCCGTCGGTCGCTAGCCACAAGGCACCCGAACGTTGTGCCGATGGCCAGCCACATCACCGCCTGGGCCGTCAGCGAATGGAGCCGGAACTCCGCCAGCAACTCAGCCGGGAAGCCGCCGAGCACAATTCCGCCGGGCCCGGCCAGCGGCCCAGGAGCTTCGTGGAAGCTCGGCAGCAGAACCATCGCCCCAAGCACCACGAAGAGGTAGCCACCGACGGCGAGAAAACTGGCCGGCCAGCCGCCCCACCGGCGTGACAACGCGAGTGCCGTTGCCAGCGCCACGCACGCGGCCACAACTGAGATCACCGTGATGGTCACGAACGCGGAGCTACGTGCCGCTGTCGTGTCATCCAGCCCGACTCCGGGCGGATTCGCCGGATACTTCAGGCCCGGCATCAACGCGATGGCCACGAACATGCCGGCGGCGACCAACATGGCCAGACCGGTGGAATCGGGGCGCAGGCCTCGCTGCGCCAGAGCCGCACGCACCACGGTATAGATGATCGCGAACAGGACACCCATGACGATGCTGAACCCGGTAACGCCGACTGCGGCGCCGAAATTCTCTTGAACCGCCCTGCTGAACAGCTCCTGACCATGTTCGTGACCGCCGCCCAGAAGTTGGCTCTCGGCGTGCTCGCGCTCGGCTTCATACTCCACCGCACGGTCGATCAGCGGCGCAATCATCAAGCGGCTGAACACGAAACAGGCGATGCCGGCGACGATGCCGGGAAGCAGGTATCGAGTCGCTGCGGGCAGCTCCGTCCTCAGTGGCATGGGAATCCAAGAAGGTGACGGGCGTCGTGCAAGAACTCGTGGATGTGGGTGTCGGAGCCGAACACGGACACCGCACCTTGATCGAAGCCGATGAAGTAGTAGGCGATCAGCGCCAGCATTGTCACCGCCGCCAGCCAAGCCGGGGTGACGAGGGCCGCTGCACGAACGTTGACGCGGGGCAGGTCGAGGGCGGGGTTGAGGTTGCTCATCTGGAATTACTCACGTTTCGGTAGTGGCCGATTGGGGCTAGTGGTCGTGGTCGTGTGCGACTGCGAGGGCGTGATCACCGGAGTCGGTGAGCAGTGGAGCGGTCAGTAGTTCGTGATGGTCGACGAGCTTCTCGAGCGCGGCCACCCAGTGGTCGTAGTACTCCCACTCACCGCGTTCGGATTCGGGCGTGCTCTCCCAGTCGCCGATCGTCGCGATCAGGCTCTGCTGAAACTCACTCCATTGGTAGTGGCCGAATTCGGACAGCGCGAGCGCCAATCCGAATGCTCTGCGCTGCCATTCGTGATCGAATTGCGGCGCGGCCTGGTCGGTCGTGCAGGTTTCATGCAGCATCATGACGTCGCTCCTGCCAGCGCGACACCGATCATCGACTCCGTGGTCACCAGGTCCATCAACATCTCGTCAGTGAAATCCTCAGTGCCGACCGGTCTTTCGGGAATGACGAACCACCGCGAGTGACCGCTGGAATCCCACACCTTGATCTCGGTGTCCGCGGGCAGATCAACCCCGACTTCGGCGAGCACCTTTCGCGGTTCACGGGCCGCGCGCGATCGGAAGACCGGATCCTTGTACCAGTACGGTGGCAGTCCGAGCACCGGCCACGGGAAGCAGGAGCACAGCGTACAGATCACCACGTTGTGCACGCCGGGAGAATTCGCGACCGCTTGCAGGTGCTCGCCCTCGGCGCCCGCCATGCCCTCCGGCAGGTCGAGTTCGGCGATGGCCGCGGGGGTGTCGACGACGACCTTCGCGGCGAATTCGGGATCGGTCCAAGCCTTTACGACGATCTTCTTGCCGTTGAGCGGGGTCATCTCGGTCTCGAAATAGGAGAGCACCTTGTCGACGGTCAGCGGTGTGATGACGCCCTTCTCGATCAGCAGGGACTCCAGGGCGGCCACCTTGCTGGCACTGGCCTCTTCACGGTCCGGCGGGTAGGCGAATTGTTCGGTCATGACTGCTCCTCGATCGGTTCCAGGTAGGCCTCGAAAAGTTCGGCGTACAACGAGAGCGGCCCGTCCTCGGCGCGTGCGCCCCAGATTTGCGTCGGCTCGAACTCCACGATGTAAATCGGCATCGGGTCACCGATGCCATCGCCGGTGTGGCAGAAGTAGGCGTAGTCACCCTCGAAAACCCGTTCCACTGCGCCGATGCGGCCGCGCAGGTAGCCCGGCAACCGGCTATGCGCATCGGCAGGCACGTTGGTGATACGGACGGTCGAGCCAACCGCGAACCTCGGGTGTGCGACATCGCGCCTGGGGCTGTCACCCAGTCGCAGATAGGCGGTCACCTGATCGTCGATCACGGCCTCGGCTGGTGCGCCTTCCTCTTCCGATGAGAGATCGGCGATCCGTTGGGCGAGTTCGTCTTCGGTGATATAGCCCTTGTCGAGGAAGAACTGGGTGATCCCGCCCAGCCACTTCTCGTAGTAGCGAAACTTGAAGTAGTCGAACGGATTCATCGCCTCGGCGCCGGTGCGCAGGTCGGCCCATGTCCATTCGTCTTTGAACGTCGTCGGCACCTCGTCGATGGGGTAGGCCGGCAGTGCGGACCCGAGGTGGTTGGACAATCCCATCATTGCGACGTGGATGCCGAAGATGCGCTTCTCCCACTCCTCGACGAAAACGCGCTTTTCGAGGGTCAACGGCTCGGGCAGGCCCTCCAGACCGCCAAGGTAGTGCTGCAGTTTCATTAGGCCGGGCTTCCTTCCGTCGACGGGGTCTCCGCGCTTGCTGCGGCGGGTTTTGTCGTCATCGCGGTGGCCGCGTATTCGGAGAGCAATCCGAATGACGCACCGAGGACACAGGCCACCGCTGCGACCAGACCGGGGTGGGAAATGGTCGTCACCGTGATCTCGTTGCCTGTTCCTGCCACCGTCGACACCGTCGAGGCGAATCCGACGACGACGGCGGGTGTGGTGGACAGCAGCGGCACCCACGACGCTTGCACCATCACCGCGCTGCCGACGCCCACGGCGATAGCGGTTACCAGGAGACTGCCGCCCATCAAATAGGCCGCGTAGACGCTGGCTGAGGCAATGACCACGCCGACGAGGTTCGACGCCACAGAGCGAACCCAACCGGCGATGCCGCCACCGACGAAGAAGAACGACGCCCATGCCAAGAACACCACCCAGATGGGCACTGTTATGAGTGTTGCGGTCAAGGCGACCGCCAGCCCGCCAAGGACGCCGATGCTCAGCGTCAGGGCTGTTCGTGAATCCATGGAGCCCACCTCTATGATCGGACGAGTAGAGAGTTGGTCAGTACTGCAACGGTTTTCGCGATGGCTCCGAAACAGTCACCGCCGTGAAGCAAGAGTCGCGCCGCCAGGTTTCGCTGGCGTTACGCCCTGATTTCTCGTGCCGTCAAGACCGGACAGAAACCACGCAGTTCCGGACTTCGACGTGAGGGGTTCGGTTGGCGGCGGTGGACCGTGTCGCACTCAACTAGCCTCCCCGACAATATATTTCAGGAATCTACGTTGCCTCACCAGAGCGACCACTGGGTGCCTACGGTCTCCGATTCTCGGACGCGGACGAGGGGCGGCGGGATGCCACGACGGGTGCGAGCATGGATCGAGCGCTCGGATGCAGTTGCGGAGATGTCCGAAACCACTTACCGCAGTTGTACCGAAGATCGACAATAGTCAGAACCAAATCGAGTCGCGTACTTGATGGGTGTCACGAAAGGCAGCAAGAACACGTGGCAGTAGGAGCCAGCGGAGCGAAGCCACCCAGAACGGTCGTGTTCGCGCTGTACAACAAGGTGACGTTGCAGGACGTGGCTGCGCCCCTCGAGATCTTCGCCCGGGCCAACGACTTCGGTGCACGGTACGAGGTGCTGCTGGCCTCGCCCACCGGTGAGGCGGTCGCGACGACGGCGTTCGTAACCCTCAACGTCGACGTGTCACTCGCCGAGGTACCCGAACGGATCGACACTCTGGTCGTGCCCGGCGGAGTGCCCGCCGACTTCAACTTCACCCCGGGCGAACACGACATCCCCGAGGAGCAGACACCGGATGTCGTCGAACCGGCTTTGACGATGGTGCGCGAACTGGCACCGCGGGCTCGCAGAGTGGCCTCGGTGTGCACCGGCGCGTTCGTGCTCGCAGCACTCGGACTGCTCGACGGCCGTCGTGCGACCACGCATTGGGCACATTGCCAGGAGCTGGCTCGCACCTATCCCAAGGTGGCGGTCGACCCTGACTCGCTGTTCGTACAGGACGGCCGATTCATCACCGGCGCGGGAATCAGCGCCGGCACCGACTTGGCGCTTGCTCTCGTGGAAGCCGACTACGGCCCAGACGTGGCCCGGCGCGTGGCGCGCTGGATGGTCGTTTTCCTCCAACGCCCGGGTGGGCAAGCGCAGTTCAGTGTCTGGACCGAATCGGCACTCCCGGTCACGAGTGGTCTGCGCGAGATCCTGGACTCCGTTGTGTGCGATCCCGGGGCCGACCATTCGATCGCTGCCATGGCAACTCGTGCGGCGGTAAGCGAGCGGCATCTGGTGCGCATGTTCCGGATGCAGGTCGGAATGACGCCGGCCCGGTTCGTCGAGCAAGCACGACTGGAGGCGGCCAAGGTCCTCCTCGCGGCCGGGGATCACAGTCAGGAGGCCGTCGCACGCCGGGCCGGCTTCGGGTCCGCGGACACCATGCGACGCACGTTCCGGCGCAACCTCGCCATCTCTCCCAGCATGTACCGAAGTCGATTCCGCACGACCGGCATCAACAAGGGCTCCAGATAGTTCTCATTGATCGCATGCGTAACGCCATCGGCGAATGGCACGATAACCCCGGCAGCAACATCAACATCATTCGTCCCAGTAGTTGTGGAGGCTGTGTGCGACGCCGTTGGAAGGCTGCAGTCGGAGCGGTCGTCGTCAGCGTGGCCGCGACGCTCGGCGGACTCTCACCCGCGGTGTCGCAGGCCGAGCCTCCGGCTGCGGCGAAGGACTTCTCCAAACCGGCGATCGTCATTCTGGGGTACGGCCTCAATAACGACGGCAGCCCGCGCTGGATTCTGCATACCCGGGTGCTGGCAGGCCTGGCCGTCGCTCAGTTCTTCCCGCAATCGCCGATCATCGTGACCGGCGGCAACCCGAAGAACGGCAACACCGAAGCCGGCGAGATGCGCAAGATGCTGCTGCTGATGGGCTTTCCCGACAACCGGATCGTCGTCGAGGACAAGGCAAACAGCACCGTGCAGAATGCACGCTTCTCCGTGCCGCTGGCGAAGAAGGCCAAGACGTCGGGGATCATCGTGGTGACGTCCTCGACGCATCAAGGGCGCGCGGATACCAACTTCGTCGACGCCGGCGGCAATGTTCTTGCGACCGTGAGCTTTCCCGACGGAGACCCGGGTACGAACGTCACGCAGTTCGTGCGAGACGTGATGAGCCCGTTCATCAACGTCGGCTAGTTCCTGCCGCTAGGGGCGTGTTCCCTCCTGGGGTTCACCGGGGATCCAAGCGAGAATGTCGCGAACGCCGTCGTTGTAGACGACGCTGTTGGGCACGGGGCCCACGACATCGAAGTAGAGCTTGCCGGGCGCGGTGCCGCCGATGACGCGGTAGTTGGCCCCGTTTTCGGCGCGGGCGTTGAACATCGAAACCATGGGGATGGCCCCGCCCGAGTCGACGTTCACGATTGCTTCGTACAACTGTCCGCTGCGGGGGACGGGGTCGGAGCTCGGATTCAGCCCCATCACCGTGTACGTGATCATCGGAGCACCGGTCGCGGGATCGAGCAGCGTCTCCTGCTGACCGAATGGCTTGATGTTGTCAGCCGCCGATGCCGGCGCGACGGCACCGACGCTCAACGCGATCGCCGCGGCCGCTATCGCTCCCGCAAATTTCTGGATGATCACAGTGACTCCCCTCGTTCGGCCTGGTGTTACACCGAAATCGGTACCCGCTGAACCGGCGTTGAAAACGCAAACCGCAAACCCGTCGCACTTGCCGCAGGGGACGGAGCATCCATCGACGGTGCGCCTCGAGGTCCCCGGGCGCGGCTACGTTTGTCCGGTGGGATCTGCACAGGGCGCTCCCGCCCCACGGGAGATCATCCTCACCGAGGAGTTCCAGCACGCGCTGGCGTTGCTGGCCGAGGGCGAGCACCTGTTCCTGACGGGCAAGGCGGGGACCGGCAAGTCGACGCTGATCCGCCGCTTCATGGCCGAGACCGGCCGCAATGTCGTGGTGGTCGCGCCGACCGGCATCGCGGCGCTCAACGTCGACGGGTACACGATTCACCGGCTGTTCGGGTTCCGCACGACGACGACGCTGCACGACGTACGCAACGGCGGCTACCGGCCGGGCCGGTTCACGAAGACGCTGGCATCGCTGGACACCTTGATCATCGATGAGGCGTCGATGGTGCGGGCCGACGTGTTCGACATGCTGGCCGCGGCGCTGGAGCGGTTCGGGCCCTCTCCTGGCGAGCCGTTCGGTGGTGTCCAGATCGTGCTTGTCGGCGATCTGTACCAGCTGCCCCCGGTGGTCTCCGAAGGCGAGGCCGGCTACTTCTCGACGACGTATGAGACGCCGTACTTCTTCTCCGCGAGCAGTTTCCGGCGTGACGACTTCCCCACCGTCGCATTGACGACGGTGTTCCGGCAGCTCGGCGACGACCGAATGACCGCTATTCTCAACGAAATTCGCGAGGGAGTGCTACTAGGCCACGCTCGCGAGCAGCTCAACGCGCGCACGGATCCCGAATTCGTGCCGCCTGACGACGAGTTCTGGCTGACGCTGGCGCCGACGAACCGGCTGGTGACCGCGCGCAATCGTCAGCACCTGGAGCGGCTACCTGGCGACGAGTTGATTCACCACGCGCGGGTATCGGGTGACCTGTCGTTGTTCGATCCACCGGTCGAGGAGACGCTGCGGTTCAAGGTCGGCGCGCAGGTGATGATGCTGAACAACGATCAGGGCAGCCGCTGGGTCAACGGCACCATCGGCCGGGTGATCGGCGTCGACTACGACCGCTATGGGGCCGTAGTCGAGGTCGAGTTTCCCGATGGCTCGTGTGCGGAGGTGACGCCCTATACGTGGGAGGCGACGCGGCCGGTGGTGGCGGGCGGTTCGCTGAGCCGGGAGGTCATTGGCTCGTACACACAGCTGCCGTTCAAGCTGGCGTGGGCAATCACCATCCACAAGAGCCAGGGGCAGACGCTGGACCGGCTGATCGTGGACCTCACGGGCGGAATGTTCTCGACCGGTCAGCTCTACGTGGCGCTGAGCCGGTGCACGTCGATGCGCGGTCTGGTGCTGAAACGGCCTGTGCTGCCGAAGGATCTGAAGGTTGACCGCCGGATCGCGCGGTTCCTACGCGGCGCGGTGCGCGATGATCGGGTGCGACGGTATTGCGCCGTTGGAATCCTGACGGTCGGCGAGGAAGGGCGGATGTCGCGGCCGCGGCCGGTGGAGTTGGCGGTGGCCTTCGACGACGGGACGGCGGTGTCGACGGTGGTCAATCCGCAGCGCGATTTGGCGGATGCCCGTACCGCGTACGGGATCACGGTGTCCGACGTGCTGTTGGCGCCGACGCTGCGGGAGGCGTGGGCGGTGATCGCGCCGATGCTGGCGGGGTACACACCGGTCGGGTTCGGGATCGACGAGACGCTGGGGCTGATCGACTTCGAGCTGAAGCGACTGGGCTTTGTGACAGCAATGCCGCTGGGGCTAAATGTTTCTGGGCGTTCTACTGCTCCGTCGGCGGCGGCTCGGGCGCGGGCGGCGTTGGAGGCGCATGCCCGTTCTGGGGTCGACGATGGCGGAGCGTCACCGTTCGAGGAACCGGAATCGGAGGATTCGGTGTCGGGTTTGCTGGTCAGCCGCGATGGTGATGTACCGACGCCGACGGCGGATCATCTGCCGGGTCTGTCGGCGCTACTGCGGGTGAGCCGCGATGTCAGTGCGATTGTGTTGCAAGGGACGTCGGCTTCGGAAGTACGTGCTTCCGAGTCGCCCTGGATCGCGGCGGCGCGGCAGTCGGTGGCCGATCAGTTATGTGCGGCGGCGTCGCGGGCAACGCTGACCGATGTGGCGGTGAAGCGGCTGCAGGAGGCCGAGGCGTTTCTTGGCGTCGAGATACTCTCTGGCGCTTGCGTATTGGAACGTCATGATGTCGATGCGGCGCTGGTTCCCGGCGCACGAATCTGCTTCACGGGGACGGCGCAAGATGCGGCCGGGCGGATCGTCGAGCGGGACGAGATGGAGCGACTGGCGCAGAAAGCCGGTCTGGTGCCGGTCAAGTCGGTGACCAAGACACGGTGCGAGGTGTTGGTGACGGCGGAGGCGGGGACTCAGTCCGGGAAGGCGCGCAAGGCGCAGGAGTACGGGAAGCCGGTGTTCTCGGCGGACGAGTTCTTCGCATGGCTCGCGGCGATCTCGAGGGCGTAGTAAGCGGGGGCCGGTGGCGTCGCGTCACGTCTGCAACACCAGTCACGGCTGGCGGTTCGATATGCGAAGTGCCCGGCTCAGAGCGACTTTTCAGCGACAAACCGCCGCACGATGATTGTGCGGCGTGGGCCGGCACCGCTTTGCGCAATGGACGCGGGAAGTCCGGTCGCTAAGCGAGCTGACCGACAGGTTGACGGGAGACACCGAGCAGCAATGCGGATGCGGTCTCGGCCCTCGCGTTGATTGAGCCCAGTGTCGTCGGGGTCCGCACAATCTGGCGATAGCAGCAGGTCGGTGGCGTAGTACTGCCGCGGGTCTCAACACCTAACAGCCGGTAAGCTCCGAATTTATGGCGGAGCCCGACAACCTCGAGGCGCGCGTGGCGGCGCTTGAATCACGGGTTCGCGAACTCGCCGACCAGGTGGCAGCCAGCCGGCAGCGGGTACAGGCGAGCGAGCGGGATGCGGCCGCCGCCCGGGTGCTGGCCGGCGGTGCCGACCGCGACGTCACCGAGTTTCGACGCGAGATGCGCGACTTCCGCCAGGCGACGGTGTCCAGCTTCAACGCCTTGCATAAGGATCTAGTTGACTTGCGGACTCACGTCAATAACGGCTTCACCACTGTAGATCGATCATCCACCGAGATACGCGGAAGGCTCGATGCTGCCGCCGCCGGCCAACAAGAGATCCTCCGTCTCCTGCACACCGTGATCGGTCGCCAGTAACGCGACGAGCAGCTCGCCATCTGTTTTGGCACCAGCGCCACGGCAGGCAGGTACCCGACGTACTGTTCCCCCGTGCAGGTCGACGTGATGACGACTCCGCAGCCGTTGGGCCAGGTCGGCGAGCTCTCCCGGCGGACGCACGCCGCAGGCTTCGACGGTCTCCTGTTCACGGAGACGGGCCGGACCGCGTACCTCAACGCCGCCGTGGCATCGCAGGCCGCGCCGGGCCTCGAACTGTTGACCGGCGTCGCGGTGGCGTTTCCGCGGAGCCCGTTCGTCACGGCGGCGACGGCGTGGGAACTGCAAGAGGCGACCGGCGGGAAGTTTCGTCTCGGCCTGGGCACGCAGGTGCGCACGCATGTGGTGCGGCGCTACGGCATGGCGTTCGAGCGTCCAGGTCCGCGGCTGCGCGACTACGTGCTCGCGGTGAAGGCGTGTTTCGCGGCGTTCCGGACTGGAACGCTCGATCATCACGGCGAGTTCTACGACCTCGACTTCATCACTCCGCAGTGGAGTGCGGGACCGATTGATGCGCCGGATCCGAAAGTCGATGTGGCGGCGGTGAATCCATGGATGCTGCGGATGGCAGGCGAGGTGGCCGATGGTGTGCATGTGCATCCGCTCGGCGAGCCGGGGTATCTTGCGCGGCACGTAATGCCGAATGTTGCTGAGGGAGCGAAGAAGTCGGGACGGTCGGTGTCGGATATCGCGGTGATCGTGCCGGTGATGACGATCGTCGGCGACAGCGACGAAGAACGGCATAGCGAGCGGGAGCTGGTGCGGGCGAGCATGAGCTTCTACGGAAGCACGCCGAACTACGCGTTCATTTGGGACGAGGCCGGGTTCGAAGGGACGACCGCACGGATCCGGGAAAAGCAGAAGGCCGGCGACTTCAAGGGGATGGCGGCGCAGATCACGGACGACCACATCGAGACGTTCGCGACGGAGTCGACGTGGGACGGATTGGCCGACGCGCTGATCGGCAAATACGGCAACGCCGCAACCCGCATCGTGCTCTACAACGCCCTTGCCGATCCTGAACGATATGGTGAAGTCGCGCAACGGATATCGAAGGCTTGAACGTGGAGCACCTACCGATCGAGGGCTGCCGCGATACCCGTATGCCCGAAACCGTCGCCTTTCCATAACAACGGCTCGCGGGTGTCGAGCGCCAGTGCGTAGGCAAGACAATCGCCGAAGTTCAAACCGGCACGGTGACCGCTTCCCTTCCCGAAGTCTGCGTAGGCCTGGCCGGCCAGCCGCGCCTGCTGCTCGGTCACCGGCTCGATCACGAACTCCGCTTCCGCAAGGAGCTCGTCGATACTTCTGCTCACGACTGGATCTCGCAGGTTGTCCAGAACTATCCCGCACTCGAGATAGCTGGCAGCCGACAGTCGTCGCACGCTGGCTTCGGCGATCGCGTGGGCGTAGATCGCCGCGTCGTCTTCCGCAACGAGAATCGCGATGACTGCCGACGTATCGACGATCACGATGGCAGGCCCCGGTCGTCGTAGAGCTGGGCACCGTTCTCCCCCATCTCCGATGACGCGGTCTCGGCTCGCGCGTCGTTGGGGCGAGTGTCGGTCGGGCGTCCGACAAGTCGAGGAATGGATTGCGCGGCGGGGCTATCGGCTGTGGATAACTTCGGGCCTGTTTCGATTGTTTCAATTACCGGGCCGGGCGTAAGCTTCAAGCATGACCGCCGCCGTCGCCCCGCTCGCTCAACAGGTGGCAGTGCGCGCGCAGAAGGACACGCGATTCGCGAAGGTCCTCGATGCGTTGCTCACCGCCCCGACCACTCCACAGGGAACCCTGGAGCGGACCGCAGCGCGCAAGCTCAGCGATCAGCGCCGCGCCGCGCTCGTCGACGACTTCATCGAAGGTTCGATACGGACGCCACAGGTGCAGGCGCTCCTCAAGATGCGCACACCTCAAGCGGTTCATCGGCTTCGTAGCCGCGGCAAGCTGATTGGCAGTGCCGTCGGTAACCAAACCTGGTTTCCTGCTTGGCAATTCGATGCCGGTCGGCTGCGCCCAGACCTACCGCGGATACTCGAGCTGCTCGCACGCTTCACCTCCGATCCCCTGGCCGCCGACCGGATCATGCGCCTCAAACACGATGAGCTCGGCCGTACCTCGATCGCGGAGGCGCTGCGCAAACCCAAGACCACCGAACTCGCGTGGCGGATGCTGACCTCCCTCGGTGCCTGAGCTTCCCGCCGGCTACCTTGCCCCGTTCGGCGAGGACAAGCCCGTCGGCCTACGCCGTCGCTCGATCCCGGCCGGCAGCCAGATCTGGCGCGTCGATGCGACCCCGCCCACCGCGTGGGACTGGGCCGGCTTTCCCGAACCCCGCTACCGCTTCGATCCGCAATCGGGCGCCTCCCGCACCCGCTACGCCGGAGCCACACTCGTCGGCGCCTTCCGCGAGCGTTACCGGCCGACGGGCCTCGTCATTCCCGGCGACCACCGGACTCACCACCTTGTCCGGCTCGTCGCCGCCCGCAACCTGCGCGTGCTCGACCTGCGCACCGAGAAGAACCTCGACGTCCTCCGGGTCGACGACCAAATCAGCACCGGGCAGCATCCCGACGTCTGGGCCACCTGCCAGAGACTGGCCGACGCGGTCCGACGCTGGTGGCCGGATATCGATGCGATCGTCTATCGGTCACGCACCACCCCCGAGTCGTCGCTTAACTACGCGTTCTTCGGCGATGACGGATTCGATGTCGAGTCGTCGCCCCTGGGTGAGCGGATCGACGTGCTGACCGACCTCGTCCTGCATCAGAGCTTCACCGTCAACTGGGATATCGACGTCGACTAGTTGTCACACCGCAGAAGTACGGTCGAGTTGTTATGGCACGCCTTGAAAAGACGAGTGGCCCCGACGTTTCCGACGTCGAGCGCCCACGCCTTCCCCGCGGGGCCCGCGTGATGTCCGCCCCCAACGCGTCGACGTGCGCATCCTGCGGCGACACCGGCGACTTCCTTCTCAAGGCGAAGGTAGGTGGGATATGTCTGGATTGCGCCGACCTCAGCTACCTCGAGTTTCTGCCGTCCGGCGACGCCGCACTGACCCGGCGTGCGACGAAAGCCAGCCGACTGTTCGCCGTCGTGGTGCGATGGAACATGCAACGCAATCGCTATGAGCGCCAAGGCATTTTGGCGCAGGCCGCCGCGATCGAACAGGCCGCGCGAGAATGCCTCTCCGACGCCGACCTGCGCACTCGCCGCCGAGAACGCGAGCAGAGTCGTCGGGCCGATGAGGGCGTGCGCTTCCGCGGTGAGTTCGCCGACGCGATCCGTGAGCAGTTCCCCGGTTGCCCCGTCGACCGCGCCGACGCGATCGCGTTGCACGCCGCGGCACGCAGCAGCGGCCGTGTCGGACGAAGCGCCGCCGGCCGGTCGTTGGACCCCGACGCCGTTCGCCTCGCCGTCGTCGCCTCCGTCCGTCATGTCGACACCGACTACGACACCCTGCTCATGTCGGGTGTCGACCGCGAGTCGGCCCGAGCACAAGTGCGCCAGAGCGTCGAGGACGTGGTCAACGCGTGGCGCGACGGTGTTGCGATGCTCGACGGATAGCCGGGGTACGGGTTGTCGTGCGCAGACTCCTATCGTATTGTCAACCTAGTTGATATCTGCGGACGAGGTGTGTACCGTCCGCAAAGTGTCACCGCTCGTCGAAAGGCCACGGATGCAGCGGTTTTCAATCGGAAGCCGATTGTTGCGACAGTGGATGCTTCTGGTGGCTGTGCTCGTCCTCGCGGTGGCGGGGTTCGCGGTGTACCGGCTGAACGGCATGTTCGGATCGCACGACGTCACGTCCACCCCCAACAACGCCGCCAATGACATCGTCCCGTTCAACCCGAAGCACGTCGTCATGGAGGTGTTCGGCCCCCCGGGCACCGTCGCGACCATTACCTATGTGGACGTGAACGCCCAACCGCAGCGGGTTGACGGCGCGACGCTGCCGTGGACCTACGACACGACCACCACTCAGCCGACCGTCTTTGTCAACATCTCCGCCCAGGGCGACAGTGACTCGATCGGCTGCCGGATCAAAATCGACGACGTCGTCAAGGACGAAAGAACGGTCAACACGTTGAACGCCTACACCTACTGCTTGGACAAGTCCGGATGAGCACCCACCTCGCGGAACGCCTGACGACGACGGACCGGGTCGCCAAATGGATTCGCCGGCTCTGCGTGCCGATCGTGTTGTTCTGGGTGGCCGTTGCGGCGTTGTCGAACGTGCTGGTGCCGCAGCTCGAGGCGGTCGGTGAAGAACACAACGTCGCGCTGAGCTCCCCCGATTCGCCTTCGCTGCAGGCGTTTCAGCGCATCGGCAAGGTGTTCAACGAGTTCGACTCCGACAGTGCCGCGATGGTGGTGCTCGAGGGCGACCAGCCCCTCGGCGCGGACGCGCATGCCTACTACGACGAGTTGGTCAAGCGGTTCAACGAGGACACCAAACACGTCCAGCACGTGCAGGACTTCTGGGGCGATCCGCTCACCGCCGCGGGCTCGCAGAGCCCGGACGGGAAGGCCGCGTACGTCCAGGTGTTCCTGGCAGGCAACCAGGGCGAGGAGTTGTCGCTGGAGTCGGTCGACGCGTTGCGCGACATCATCGCCAAGACGCCGGCGCCACCGGGCATCCACGCATACGTCGCCGGCTCGGCAGCCCAGATCGCCGATCAGTTCGAGGTGGGCAACGAGGGCACGGTGTTGGTCACGCTGTTGACCGTCGGGGTGATCGCGGTGATGTTGCTCCTGGTCTACCGCTCGCCGGTCACCATGGTCCTGGCGCTCATCACGGTGCTCATCGAGATGGCAGCCGCGCGCGGCATCGTGTCGTTCCTGGCGGACGCCGGGCTCATCGGCCTGTCGACGTATTCGACGAACATCCTCACGCTGTTGGTCATCGCCGCCGGCACCGACTACATGATCTTCGTGCTCGGCCGCTATCACGAGAGACGCAACGAGGGCGACGACCGCGAGACCGCCTTCTACGACATGTATCGCGGGACGTCGCACGTGATTCTGGGTTCCGGGCTGACCATCGCCGGAGCCGTGGCCTGCCTCTACTTCACCCGCCTGCCGTACTTCCAGAGCCTCGGGATTCCGTCCGCGATCGGTGTGTTGGTCGCGCTGGCCGCCTCGTTGACGCTGGCGCCGGCCGTGCTGGTGATCGGCAGCCGCTTCGGACTGCTGGAGCCCAAGCGCAAGACGGCCAAGCGGGGCTGGCGGCGGATCGGGACGGCGATCGTTCGGTGGCCGGGGCCGATCTTGATCGCCACACTGGCGCTCGCCTTCGTCGGGCTGGCCGCGCTGTCCGGTTACAACACGAGTTACGACGTCAGCCGGTACATGCCGGCCAGCGCCCCGTCCAATGTGGGATACGCCGCCGCCGAGCGTCACTTCTCGAAGGCACGGCTGAATCCCGAACTGTTGATGATCGAAACCGACCACGATCTACGGAATCCCACCGACATGATCCTGTTGGAGCGGGTGGCCAAGGCTGTCTTCCACACCGACGGCATCGCGCAGGTGCAATCGATAACGCGGCCGCTGGGCACGCCACTGGACAACACGTCGATCCCGTTCCAGATCAGTGCGAACAGTGCGGCGCAGATCAACAACCTGCCCTACCAGCAGGGCCGCGCCGCCGACATGCTCAAGCAAGTGGGCGTCATCAACGACTCGATCAACATCCTGCGGCAGCAGTATGCGTTGCAGCAGCAGTCCAGCGCGGTGACGCACGAACAGACCGTGGCATTCCAGCAGACTGTCGCCGTGGCGCAGGAGTTGCGCGACAAAATCGCCAACTTCGACGACTTCTTCCGGCCGCTGCGCAACTATTTCTATTGGGAGCCACACTGTTTCAACATCCCGGTCTGCTGGGCGCTGCGATCTCTCTTTGACGCGCTCGACGGCATCAACCAGTTGACCGACCAGTTGGCCAACGTCTCGGGGAGCATCGCCAAACTCGATGAGCTGCAGCCGAAACTGCTTGCACTGATCCCGCCACAGATCGCGAGTCAGGAGACCAACCGCGATCTGACGATGACGAACCACGCCACCACGGCGGGAATCTACGATCAGACCGCGTCGGCGCTGGAGAACGCTACCGCGCTGGGCCAGGCGTACAACGCGTCGAAGACCGACGACTCGTTCTACCTACCGCCGGAGGCGTTCACCAACCCGGAGTTCCAGCGCGGGTTGAAGCTGTTCCTGTCGCCGGACGGCAAGGCCGCGCGGATGATCATCACGCATGACGTGGATCCGGCTACGCCCGAGGGCATTTCGCATATCGATGCGATCAGGCACTCGGCGCAGGAGGCGGTCAAGGGCACGCCGTTGGCGGGGTCGAAGATCTACATCGGCGGTACGGCGGCCACCTACAAGGACATCGCGGACATGGCGCACTACGACCTGATCATCGCCGGGATCGCGGCGCTGAGCCTGATCCTGCTGATCATGATGTTCATCACGCGGAGTCTGGTCGCGGCGCTGGTCATTGTGGGCACGGTGGCGTTGTCGTTGGGTGCGTCGTTCGGGCTGTCGGTGTTGGTGTGGCAGCACCTGCTGGGCATCGACTTGTATTGGGTGATATTGCCTTTGGCGGTGATCCTGCTGTTGGCGGTGGGGTCGGATTACAACCTGCTGTTGGTGTCCCGGTTCAAGGAGGAGATCCACGCCGGGATCAACACGGGCATCATCCGGTCGATGGCAGGTAGCGGCTCGGTGGTGACGGCGGCGGGCTTGGTCTTCGCGTTCACCATGGCGTCGTTCATCTTCAGCGACCTGACGGTGCTCGGCCAGATCGGAACGACGATCGCGCTGGGTCTGCTGTTCGACACGCTGATCGTGCGGTCGTTCATGACGCCGTCGATCGCCGCGTTGCTTGGACGTTGGTTCTGGTGGCCGGTGCAGGTGCGCCAGCGGCCGGTGCCGCAGAAGTTCGGTGACGAGAACACGCGACAGCTGGCGCTGTTCTAGCCCGAGCTCTGCGCCGGCCCCCACCGAACCGGAATTGCGTAGCCCTGTGAGGGAATGTAGTTTCGCTGCGACCTACTCGGCAAGCTCGAACGATTCGGCGGATCGGATAGGCAGCAGTCAGCTTTGAAAAGGAGTTTGCCTATGCCGCATCCATTGGGCGGCGCCACGGCGGCCGCGCTGGCGGTGGTCATCGTGCTGGGCGCTGTGTTCGCAGCGGCCGCGTGGGTGTACACCGATGCGAGGATGCATGCTCGCCGCGGCAATCCGATTGTCTTTTCGGCTGGCACGCTTCACGTTCGTACGCCCGCAGGATGGTTCTTTGCCTGTTTGCTGCTAGCAGAGCTGTTTCTTCCGGTCTACGTCGACAGCCGTGGAATGGCCTGAGACTCACACGTCCGTGTTTGACGCGTTGTAGCGACCCACGATTACTGGTTTGCACTAGCGGGCCAATACCATTGCTGGCGCTATGACCGACAATGCCCTGGCTACTGCGCCGACCGCCGACACCTCGCCACCTGGCCGTATCGCCGCTGAGGCGGACCGCCGCAGAACCTTCGCCGTGATCAGCCATCCCGACGCCGGCAAGTCCACGTTGACCGAGGCTCTGGCGCTGCACGCCCGGGTCATCACCGAGGCCGGCGCGGTCCACGGCAAGGCGGGCCGTCGCGCGACGGTGTCTGACTGGATGGATATGGAGAAGGCCAGGGGCATCTCGATCACCTCGACGGTGCTGCAGTTCCCGTACCGCACAGCCGTCATCAACCTGCTCGATACCCCGGGCCACGCCGACTTCTCCGAAGACACCTACCGGGTGCTGACGGCCGTCGACTCCGCGGTGATGCTCATCGACGCCGCGAAAGGCCTCGAGCCGCAGACACTGAAGCTGTTCCAGGTATGCAAGCATCGCCGGATTCCGATCATCACGGTGATCAACAAGTGGGACCGGCCGGGCCGCCACGCCCTGGAACTGATGGACGAGATCCATGCACGGATCGGGTTGCGCCCCACTCCCCTGACGTGGCCGGTCGGCATTGCCGGGGACTTCAAGGGTGTGCTCGACCGCAGGACCGGACACTTCATCCAGTTCACCCGCACGGCGGGCGGCGCGACTGCGGCCCCCGAAACGCACATCGCGGCGGGTGACGCGCATGGAGTAGCGGGCGACGATTGGGATCACGCCGTCGAGGAGTCTGAACTGCTGTCGGCGGACGGCTCCGACTACGACCGCTCGCAGTTCCTCGGCGGAGCGGCCACACCGGTGCTGTTCACCTCGGCGGCGTTGAACTTCGGCGTGAATCAGCTTCTCGATGTGCTCGTCGAACTCGCGCCGGCGCCCGACGGGGCACTTGACGTCGACGGGGCCCGGCGTGGTGTCGAATCACCGTTCAGTGCATTCGTTTTCAAGGTGCAGGCCGGGATGGACTCCGCGCATCGCGATCGCATCGCCTACGCGCGGGTGTACTCGGGCACATTCGAACGCGGGGATGTCCTCACCCATGCGGCCACCGGCAAGCCATTCGTCACCAAGTACGCGCAATCGGTGTTCGGCCAGCAACGCACCACGCTGGAAACCGCGTGGCCGGGGGATGTGATCGGGCTGGCCAACGCCGCCGCACTGCGCCCGGGTGACACCTTGTATCGCGATGTGCCGGTGCAGTTTCCGCCGATACCGAGCTTCTCTCCCGAGCATTTCGCGGTGGCTCGCGGGGCAGATCCGAGTAAGCACAAGCAGTTTCGCCGTGGGATCGAGCAGCTGGAGCAGGAGGGTGTTGTTCAGGTGTTGCGCTCGAACCGTCGCGGCGACCAAGCGCCGGTGCTCGCCGCGGTAGGCCCGATGCAGTTCGAGGTGGCGGTGCACCGGATGGCCACCGAGCTCAGCGCCCCGATCTCGCTGGAGTCGCTGCCGTATCAGGTGGCGCGGACCGTGGATCCCGAGGACGCGGAGTTCATGGACAGGCAGGTGTCAGCGGAAGTCCTGACCCGCACCGACGGAGTCATGCTCGTACTGTTCTCCACGCCGTGGCGGTTGGAGGGCTTCCAGCGGGACAACCCCGGCGTGAAGCTGGGGTCGTTGGTGGCGGCGGAGGGGTAAGAGCGGAGGCGGCGAATCTCGATACCGTCTCCGTCGGTGACGGCGGCTTGCGTGGTCTGACCAAGCATTTCGTCGTGCCAACCTTCGAGCGACATTGTCGCTAAATACGTTGTAAACCTTTGCTTTTAACGACAGTGTCGCTGTGACGTGGGCACCTTCAACGGTGAACTGGCGCATGCCGGGTGGACGCTGCGGGCATACCAGCACGAGGTTACTGACAAATCAGCAATTAACCCTTAGTGCGCACATCTCCGCGTCCGAGCGTGTGGTGCATTTGCACTGATTGGTGACGGAAGGGCGCCGCTGACGTGGTTACCATTCTTGGGTCCGGGAACGAAAGTTGAACGTTTTGGTGGGCAACGCCACGCTGCAGGGTAAACCCAGGAGCGAGTTCGCGATCGGTGACCCGGACCCGTTCCGTCCAGGGCACACTATCCAGGGCCAGCCCAAGAATCCGTCGAATCCAATGTTGTGGTCGACCATGTCGTTCCGGTCGTGAAGGTGGTCCAGATGCCGGGTTTCCTTAGGCTTTCCGCCGAGCAGATGTACATGGTGGCCAACGCGCCGCTGAACCTGCAGTGGATGTCAGCTCTCGCGAACTCGGCGAAGGGTTCGAGGGATGTGGCCGCGATGACGAATGTCGATCCACGCTGGCAGGAGGAGCAGGCGACGTTGCAGCAGCAGACCGAGCAGAAACTGCAGGACATCATCAACCGGCTGATCGCGGCCATCCCGCCGGGCCGATGAGCGTCGAGCTAGCCGAGATCGTGCGGATCCTGGACCGCGAGGAGTACGCCGAGCCGCTGACGTTGGCGCCGCCGGGGTCTGTTCCGGCCGAGCCGCTGCCCGAGCATTGGCGGCCGATCCTTGAGTCCGATGACGCCGAGACCCGCCGGCTGACGGCGCTGTCGTTGTGGAACCGGGAGTTTTTGGACCTGGTGCCACAATTCGCGCACGAGCTGCGCACCGGGTTGGCCGACGTGCGGGTCGGACATCAAAACGGCGAGGCGGTGCTGGTGTACGCGTTCGAGCACTTCGACTACGGCGAGCGTGTCGTGACGTGCTGGATCGGCTGGGACCCGGCCACTTTCGGAGACGCCGAGCCGCCGATTTACGCGTGCGTCCCCGAGCCGTTGCGGGTGTTCTACCGGCAGGTGCACGCCGGGTTCACCGCGTCGAACTGGGAATTCGGTCCCATCCGGCCGAAGTATCTGCGCACCCTCTCCGGGTTCTTGCACGCTACGGAGGACGATTCGGACCTTTGGGAGGGGCAAGACATCCCGTGGACGCGCCTGCTGGTGGTGGCCATCACCGGGACCGTGTACTACTGCGTGTCCCCGGACCTTCCCCCCGGTGCGGCCGTCCAAGTGGCCGACGGCCAGCCAGACGATCCCGAAGACTTCGGCTGGCTGCTCGACAAAGCGATGATGTATTACTTCGAGTGAGGTTGACGACGTGTCCTCCGTTCCTCACAACCACCGTCCCGCGGGCGGCTGGCAGCCCCCGCCTGCTGGGCAGGGCGGCGGGAAGTGCGTCGGTGACCCGGCGCCGCACGAGAACCTCCTCCAAAGTCGGCTGATTCGCATCAGCGATCAGACGGCTCTGAAGGTATTCCTGCAGGGATTGATGTACGCGCGCAGCGGATTCCCGTTACGCGCGATGGGTGTCCTCCGGGATGTCCTTGATCTGCACGCTGGGCATGGCGCCATTTGGGCGCTGATGGCGCCACTTTGCAAGTACTTGGGGCGCGATGGGCGGCGGCATATGCCGGAGCGGTGACTCGCTAGACCGCATCGTCGAGACTTAGCGCGGATGCTCAGATCGTTGATGTCGACCGTGGCCCACGGTTCAATGTCGGTGCGACGCAGGTCAATAGGGTGATGCCGCTGTTCCGGCGCACACCGATGTCACCCCCAACTCCGCCTGAAATACTGCACAGGCCAGTGCGGATCGTGCATATGTGTCGTCGGGTCGCGGGATGGCCGGCGGCACGGGTTGCGCCGGTGACCACCTAGTTATTGGTCGGTGCTGTTTTCGGTTCGAATGGTGTGTACCACCACCAGTCGGCGCGCTCGCCGGTGGG
>NZ_DASSCY010000089.1:0-3405 GCF_035697385.1 Mycobacterium sp.
GACAATCTCTACCTGCGAGACCTTGTGATGGCGCTGCGCTGGGTCCGCGACAACATAGCGGTGTTCGGCGGCGACCCCGACAGCGTGACGATCTTCGGCGAAAGCGCCGGTGCTCACGCCGTGGCCACGCTGTTGGCCGTCCCAGCCGCCAAGGGCCTCTTCGCCCATGCGATTTCGGAAAGCCCCGCAAGCGGTCTGGTGCGCTCACCCGCCGTGGCGGCCGAGTATGCCGCCCAGTTCGCCGCGCTGCTCGGCGCCCGCGTCCAGGACGGAGCGAACGCGGTGATGGCTGCACGCCCTGCGGAGCTGGTGAACGCATTCGATCAGCTGATCGTGCACGGCCAGCGTGACATGCTCGGCGCCTTCGCGGCGGGACCCACCCACGGCACCGACTATCTGCCGCTGGACCCCGCTGATGCGATGCGGCGCGGCAAAGCACACCGCGTGCCGCTCATCGTCGGCACCAACGCCGAGGAAGGCAGGCTGTTCACGCGATTCCTCAAGCTGATGCCCATGACGGAGCCGATGATCGAGCGACTGCTCGCCGAGACGGAACCCGCTGACCGCGAACGCATTACCGCCGCCTACCCCGACTACCCCGATCCTGCGGCTTGCATCCGGCTCGGCGGGGACTTCGCGTTCGGCTCGGCAGCATGGCAGATCGCCGATTCGCACAGCAGGCACGCGCCGACCTACCTGTACCGATACGACTACGCGCCACGCACGCTGCGCTGGTCCGGGCTTGGTGCCACGCACGCCACCGAACTGCTCGCGGTGTTCGACGTCTACCGCACCAAGTTCGGTCGGCTGCTCACCGCCGCCGCCGACCGGCGCTCGGCACTGCGGGTCAGCGACGATGTGCAGTCGCGATGGTGCTCGTTCAGCCGATCGGGCGTTCCTGGCGACGACTGGCCCGCCTACACCAGTGCGGACCGTGCGGTCATGGTTCTCGACCAGCGCCCCCACGTCGAATACGACCCGCACGCCGACCGGCGACAGGCGTGGGAAAATTTCTCGCTGGCCGCGCCCTGAGCCGTCGCAAATTCGTGAATCGGGCTGCGCCATCGCAAGCGGATGTGATTGCGTAACCGGGTGGCCCACCCACTGGATCCGCTCAGTGCAGACGAGTTCAGGGCCGTCGCGGCGATCATGCACCGCGAGCACGGCGTCGGCGACGGATGGAGGTTCAACTCCATCGAGTTGCTCGAGCCCGGCAAGGCGCAGCTGCGCGAGTTCGACGGCGGGGGAGCGCTGCCACCGCGGCGCGCCGAGGTGACCTGCCTGCAACGGTCCAGCAACGCCACCTACAAGAGCGTGGTGTCACTGACCGACGACCAAGTCGAGTCGTTCGAACACATTCCTGGCGTTCAAGCCAACTTCACTGTCGACGAGTTCGTCGAGTGCGACCAGCTGCTGCGCTCACACCCCGATGTGGTTGCAGCCCTTGGTAAACGCGGCATCACCGACATGGGCCTGGTGTTCTTCGACACCTGGACGTACGGCGACGCGGTAGCACCGCCGGAGTTTCGTGACCGGCGGCTGGGCTGGTCCGACAGCTGGGTCAAGGCCGTTCCCGGTGCCAATCCCTACGCCAACCTGGTCAGCGGGTTGCACTGCGTCATCGACCTCAATTCAATGGAGGTGTTACGGGTCGAAGACAGTGGCCCGTTTTCCGGGGCCGGCGTCGAAGGGCCCAATGTGATGGGCGAGTACGTGCCGAGCCACATTCCCAAGCACATCCGCTCGGCGTCACGGCGCGAGCCGCTCAAACCACTGCACGTCACCCAACCCGAGGGGCCGTCGTTCACGTTGGACGGCAACCTGGTTCAGTGGCAGAACTGGTCGCTGCGCGTCGGCTTCAACCATCGCGAGGGCATGACTCTTCACACCATCCGATATCGCGACGGCGAGCGGAATCGGTCTGTGGCGCACCGGTTGTCGTTCGCGGAGATGATCGTCCCGTACCGCGACCCGTCGCCCGATCACTACCGGCGCACGGCATTCGACATCGGCGAGTGGGGCCTGGGCTTCATGACGACCTCGCTGGAGTTGGGATGCGACTGCCTCGGCGAGATCCGTTATCTCGACGCTGTTTTGCACAACAGCAAGGGCGAGCCGTACACGATCACCAACGCGATCTGCATCCACGAGGAAGACAGCGCGGTGCTGTGGAAGCACGTCGACCACGACATCGGTGCCGAAGTGCGCCGGATGCGACGGCTGACGCTGTCCTTCCATGTGACCGTGGCGAACTACGAATACCTGGTCTACTGGCGGCTGTATCAGGACGGAAACATCGAGTGTGAGGTGCGGGCCACCGGCATCATGGTGACCACCCCGCTGGCGCCGGGCCAGCCACACCCGAATGGGACGCTGGTCGACGATCGCACGTATGCGCCCTTCCACCAACACTTCCTGGTTGCCCGGCTGGACATGGATATCGATGGCAGCGACAACACGGTGGTCATGACGGAGTCGCACGCCGAGCCGATGGGGCCTGACAACCCGTACGGACTATCGCTGGTGACACGGAATCACCCGCTGCACACCGAAAGCCAGGCCAAGCAGGACGTCAACTTCGCGACGCAACGCGCATGGAAGGTGGTGAACCCCAACGTGGTCAACGGGCTGGGTACCCACCCGGCCTACAAACTCGTGCCGACGGGCGCGATTCCTCCGATGTTCGATCCCGACTCGCCGGTCCTCGAGCGAGCCGGCGTTATTGCCCACACTCTGTGGGTCACGCCGAACCACCCCGATGAGCGCTGGCCGGCAGGCGAATTCGTCAACCAGTCGGCCAAGGACACCGGGCTGGGCCGTTGGACGTTGGCCAACCGGTCGATCGACAACACCGACGTGGTGATGTGGTACGTCTTCGGCATCCATCACATCACCCGGCCCGAGGACTGGCCGGTGATGCCCGTCGACGTGGTGTCGTTCTGGCTCAAGCCGTTCGGCTTCTTCGATCGCAATCCGTCGCTGGACGTCGTCGCGACGCCTCCGGACATGTGTCACACGCCGAGCACCAGTGCGCACCACTGACGTCGTGGAGCGCCCGTCCGACCTGACGGCGCAGTGGCTCACCGAGGCTATCGGCGCGGGAACCGTCACCGACTTCGGCACGGAACGCATTGGCACCGGCCAGATGAGCGAGTGTTACCGCATCGCACTCACCTACGCCGACGGGCAGGCAGGACCGGATTCGGCCGTGCTCAAGGTCGCCGCCACCGATCCGGTGAGCCGGCAGACCGGCCTCGCGCTGGGACTCTACGAACGCGAAGTGCGCTTCTACACCGAGATCGCGCCGGGCCTGGGCGGGCCTGTTGCGCCGTGTTACCAAGCCGGCTACGACGAGGGCACCGGCGCGTTTCATCTGCTGTTGGGTGACGCGGGACCAGCCGTCGT
>NZ_DASSCY010000090.1:0-33538 GCF_035697385.1 Mycobacterium sp.
GCACGCGATGGTGCGGCCCGGCGAGCTGAACCTGATGACCGCGGGCGCGGGGATCTGTCACTCAGAAGTGTCGACCGCCGCGACGTCCACGCTGCACGGCGTACAACTCTGGGTGGCGCTGCCCGGCGCCGACCGCAACACGGCGCGCGACTTCGCCCACTATGTGCCGACACCACGTGGTCTCGGCGGCGCGACGGTACGGGTGTTCCTCGGCGAACTCGCCGGCGACCGCTCGCCCGTGCACACGTTCACCCCGCTGCTCGGCGCGCAGATCGACCTCGAGCCCGGCGCCGATCTGACGGTGGATGTCGATGCCGCCTTCGAGCACGGTGTGCTGCTCGACCAGGGCAGCGTCGAAGTCGCGGGCACCACGCTGGACATCGCCGACCTCTCCTTCCACGCCGCCGGCAGCGGACAGCTCAACATCGTTAACCGCGGTGACGGCCCGGCTCGGGTGATTCTGCTGGGCGGGACCCCGTTCCCCGAACAGCTGCTGATGTGGTGGAACTTCGTTGGCCGCAGCCACGAGGACATCGCGATGTACCGGCGACAGTGGGAGGAGCGCGACGACCGCTTCGGCGCCGTGCAGGGTTACCGCGGCGCGGTGTCGCGGCTGCCCGCACCCCCGCTGCCGAACGCCACGCTCAGGCCTCGGCCTAATCCGGGTATAGGAGACAGATGACCACCGACAAAACCGGTGCACCGACGACCGTCGCCGCCGAATCCAACCGCTTCACCATTTCCGTCGACGGCAAATCCGTCGGGCTGACCCAGTTCTCCGACCGTGACGGCCAACGCATCTTCACCCACACCGAGGTGGCCGACGACTTCGAAGGACGCGGTCTGGCAACCATTCTCATCGGTGAAGCGCTGCAGGCCACCCGCGATGCCGGGTTGCGCATCGTCCCCGTGTGCAAGATGGTGGCGTCCTACGTCGAGAAGCACGACGAATTCGCCGACGTCGTCGACCCCGTCGACACTGACATCAAGCGCTGGCTGGCGAATTCTTAGATGAGCTAGCGCGCTATCGTCGGTCGCGATGACGACACAGCCTCGCGCGACCGACGTACGCGCCGCTGGCGCCTTGCCCTCGGCGTTCTTCGTCGCCGAGGGTGACAGCTTCGTGCCAACGCCGATCGCGCGCGGCCCCTGGGGCCAGACCATCAGCGGCAACTTCGTCGGCGGCCTCCTCGGCCATGCCATTGAACGCGCCGCAGGCGACCCCGACTTCCAGCCCGCCCGGTTGACCGTCGACTTGCTGCGCCCTGCCGCGCTTGCACCCGTTGAGATGTGCACCACCGTCGCCCGCGAAGGTCGGCGGCTGAGGTTGGTGGATTCGGTGATGACGCAGTCCGGCGCGGTCGTCGCCCGCGCCAGCGCCTTGTTCCTGCGCCGCGGCGAACAACCAGTCGACGAGATCTGGTCATCGCCGGTGACCATGCCGCCGCTACCGCCGACGCCCGACCCGATTCCCGAAGACTTGACGATGCTGGTATGGACGTACGGCAGAGATACCGGCGGGCAGGAGCGCAGCGACCAGGGGAATGACCGGGATACGCCGGGGCCGGACTTCGGGCTCAGCGGCTGGCAACACGCAGGTCCGAAGTACATCTGGGTGCGCGATATCCGGCCGCTGGTCGAAGGAGAACCACTCACCCCGTTTTCCCGCGCGGCCATGGCCGGCGACATGACCAGTTCGCTAACCCATTACGGCACAGAGGGTTTGAACTTCATCAACGCCGACTACACGCTGACCCTTAGCCGCTTGCCGGAAGGGCCGTACATCGGCCTTGCCGCGCTGACGCACTACAGCCACGCCGGTGTTGCGACTGGCGTCGCCACCATCGTCGACCAGTTCGGCCCGATCGGCAGCGGTGTGGCCACCGCGTTGGCCAATACCGGCTTCGCCCCGCCGAGGCCTTAGCGCGGCTGCAGGATCACCACCGGGATCTCGCGCTCGGTCCAGCTCTGGTAATTCTCGAAGTCCGCGTAGACCTCGACCAGCTTCGGCCACAGCCGCGTCCGCTGTTCCGAGTCGGCCGTGACGGCGTGCACCGCGCGGCGATCGGCGCCGATCTCGACGAAGGTGTCGGGGTTCGCCATCAGGTTGCGATACCACTGCGGGTCCTCGGGCCGTCCGCCCTGCGACGCGACGATCACCACGTCCGAGCCGTCGAACATATACAGCAGCGGCGTGACGAACACCTTGCCGGACTTGCGTCCGCGGTGCTCGAGCAACAGCGTCGGCACCGGCTTGCGGAAGCCCGCACCGATGCGCCACTTGCCGCCGATGCGCCCGCCGGTTCGGCGATAGACCCACACATGCGCCTTGCCCGCGTACTTGAAGATTTTGGGGAGCAGCGGAGAGTCCAGCTGCTTCGGGCGTTCCTGAGGCATCAGAGGTACTGCGCCGTGCTGCCGCCGACGGGCATCTCGCCCATGCCGAGCTTGCGGTGATCCCAGCTACGCATCCGGATCGGCACCACCCGTACGCAGATCCGGTTGTTCATCATCTGGTCGACGAACGGCCGCATCTCTTCGGTGTAGGGACCGGTATAGCGCTCCCACACGCTAATCCCAACGCGCAGAATGGTTTCCGGGTCATCGACGATCTCGGCGTTGCCGTCGATGGAGACCCCGCGCAACGTGTCGTAGCTCTGCCCGTCCTCGATCATCACTGTGATCGTCGGGTCGCGGCGCAGATTGACTGCCTTCTGCGACTTGGCCTTGGTCTCGAACCAGATCTCGCCATCGACCACCGCGTACCACATCGCGACCAGGTGCGGCCTGCCGTCGGGTAGCACGGTGGCCATCGTCGCGGTGCGACTGCGCTCAATGAATTCGGCGATTTCGTCGTCGGTCATGACGATCTTCGCGCGTTGGTTTGTACCCACGCCTAATGCCTATCAGTTCGCGACGGCGGTCACCGTCACCGGGATGCCGTTGAGCGCTCCGTTGCCGGACGGCTCGTCGATGAACGTCGGCGGCGAAAGGATGTTGGTGTTCACGCCGGGCGAATCATTGGCGACCGACATGCGGGTGCCCGGCTTGCCGTGGCCCCAGCCGTGCGGCATCGACACCACTCCCGGCATGATCGCGTCGGTCACCTCGACGGGCACCTCGATGTGCCCACCGGACGACGTGACTGTGACCAGGTCGCCCGTCGCGACATGTCGCTTGGCCGCGTCGTCGCGATGCATGAGCAGCGTGCAGCGATCCTTGCCCTTCATCAACGGCCCGACGTTATGCAGCCACGAGTTGTTGGACCGCAGATGTCGCCGACTGACCAGCACCATCTCGTCGGGTGCGCGGTCAAGCCGCTGCCCCAGCCTGGGCAGGTCGTCGAGCAGGTACTGCGGTGCAAGGCGGATCTTGCGGTCCGCAGTCCCGAGGATCTCTGGGACCTGAGGCACCATGCGCCCGAAGTTGATGCCGTTCGGTTGCGCTTTGAGCTTGTCCAGAGTGAGGCCGTCGGGATTCTCGCCGTAGCGGTCGCCGAAGGGCCCGGTGCGCAGCGTGAGGTCGAGAATGCGTTCGGGCCCGCCAGTCAAACCAACCGAGTCGTAGTTCCTTCGGATTTCCGCGCCGTCGAGCCCCTGGGTGAAGGCCATGTAGTCGAAAAAGCCGTCGTCGATCGCCGCGACGTCGACGTCCTCCGCTGGTGTGCCGGTGCACAGTCCCGTCAGGCGGATGAGGATCTCCCACTCCTGCGGCCGATCTGGATCTTCGGGGGCGAATACCGGCGGCGAGTAGTTCGCGATGCTGTTGATCGCGAAGTTGAGGATGAGGTCGTCGTGGTGCGGCTGTTCGAGCGGAGACGGCGCGGGCAAGATCACGTCGGCGTGCCGGGTGGTCTCGTTGAGCCACAGGTCGACGGAGATCATCGCGTCCAGTGTCGGAAGCACCTCGTCGAGCTTGTGACCGGCCGGCGTCGAGAGCACCGGGTTGCCCGCCACGGTGATGAGCGCCTTGATCTGACCCTCCCCCGGCGTCGCGATCTCTTCGGCCAAACAGGACACCGGCACCTGACCCAGCACCTCTTTCGCGCCGCGGACCCTGGTGCGGAACCGGCCGAACTCGGGCGCCCCGTCTTCCAGACCGGGTATCGGCTGCATGGTGAGCGACCACGCCGTCGCACGGGGAAACATCGATCCGCCGGGAACATCGAAGTGCCCGGTGAGGATGTTGATGACGTCGACGAGCCAGCTGGCCAAACTACCGAATTCCTGATTGCACAAGCCGATTCGGCCGTACACCACGGCTCGCTTGGTGCCAGCCAGTTCGCGGGCCAACGCGCGGATGCGCTCGGCATCGATGCCGGTGACTGCGGCGACCCGTTCCGGTGACCACTGCGCGGCCATCTCGCGCATCCGCTCGAGCCCGTCGATGTGCGGTTCGATATCACCGAGCGAGACGAGGTTCTCCGCGAACAGCACGTGCGCGACGGCCATCAGAAGTGCCGCATCGGTTCCTGGCGTAATCGGCAGCCACTCGTCGGCGCGCGCAGCGGTCGCGGTACGCACCGGGTCGACGACAATCACCTTGCCGCGCTTGCGAATTCCGTCGATGATGCCCATCACGTCGGGCGCCGCGAGCAGCGAACCCTGCGACGCGGCCGGGTTCGCACCCATTACGACCAGCAGATCGGTGCGTTCGATGTCGGGGACCGGGAACGTCCACCATCCGCCGTACATCAGATGTGACGACAGGTTTTTCGGCCACTGGTCGACCGTGCCCGGCGAGTAGCTGAGCGGGATGCCGGACATGCCAAGCAGCACCCCGGTGTAGCGGCCCAGCGAGAACGAGTGGGCGAGCGGGTTACCGGTGTAGCACGTCACCGCTGCGATGCCGTGCTTCTCGATCACCGGGGCCAGCAGCTCCGTGCACCGCCGGAATGCCGCGTCCCAGCTGACCTCCTGCCATTGCCCGTCGACCTTAATCATCGGGCGGCGGATGCGGTCGGGGTCCTCGTGAATGGCGCCGAGCGTCGCGCCCTTCGGGCAGATGTGGCCGCGGCTCCAGGTGTCGTCGCGATTGCCGCGGATGCCGGCCACCTGTCCGCCATCGACTTGAATCTCCAAGCCGCACATGGCTTCGCACAACGGGCAGGTGTAGAGGTGGCGGCCGTCCTCGCCGATACCGGCCAAGGGTGGGGTGAGTCCGGCGGTCATTGGGTGCCTCCCTCTTCCGCGCGTGCGCAGCCTGCCAGTTTGTTGTGACACACTGTAACGACAAACGACCGAGTGGAGGCGCGAATCGTGGAGACCGCGGCGTCACGTCATCGGCGGCAGGGCTCACGTCGCGATCCGTCCATCGACTCGGCCGTGCTGGCAACGACGCGCCGGCTGCTGATCGACCGCGGCTATGCGGCGACGACAATCGACCTGATCGCGACCACCGCCGGTGTCAGCAGACCCACCGTGTATCGCCGGTGGAGTTCGAAGGCGCAGTTGGTCCACGAGGCGCTCTTCCCCGACCTCGGCCCCGAACGGCCCGAGGACGACTTCGCCGCCGAGATCACCCGGCTGTGCCGCGGGGCCCTGCGCATGTACGGCGACGCCGCCGTACGCGAGGCAATTCCCGGTCTGCTCAACGACTTACGGTCGAATCGTCAACTTCGCCGTGTCCTCAGCGACCGTCTGGAAGCCACCGCCCGCAGTCAGCTCGCCGCCAGGGTCGGCGACGCGGTGGCCGACGGTACGGCGCGGTCCGGCATCAGCGCCGACACCGTCATGGACGTCATCGCCGGTGGCGCTTGGTATGCGGTGTGCGTACGCCGCATCAAGGACGTCGACACCGCCGCCAAGGAACTGGCCGAGCTAGTGCTTGGCGGCGTACTCAGCCGCTCATCAACATGACGTACTGCGCCGCAACCTGCTGTTGGGTGTCCAGCAGGTTCGGCCCGCTGGTCTCGATCGCATACCGGTCCGCGGCGGCCAAACAGTAGAAGCCGCCGTCCTCGAATTGCAGGCAGCGGCTATCTGGCATGTTCTTCACCGGGTTGGCCGGCTTCGCCGTCGGCTCCACCTCGGCATAGAAGCCGTCGACGATTCCCGTCGCGCCCTTGGCATCGTCGGTCTGGTAGACGTTCGTCTTCGCCATGGCGATCAGATCGGTTTTGGTGTCTACGAACAACTTAGCCGAGCGCACCGGATCGCTTTGGAAATGCAGCGCGCCGCGCGTCTCATACGTTGCGTTCTGCGCGGGTGTGGCGTCCTCCTCGGGCATCGGCAGCGTGCGCTCCAACAATCCGTTCGGGTCGATCGAGATGTCGGCGAACTCGGACGGATCCGTCGCCCGGAAGCCGTCGATGACCTGGCTCTGCAACTCGATGGTCTTCGACACCAACGCGAGCGCAGGGTCGAGTCCCTCGGTCGACTGGCCCAGTTGCATCAGCACGTAGGGGCCATGGGCCGTGAAGGACCGCACCGCGTTCCACTTCGCGGAGCCGCGATCGATGGTGGTGTACTGATTCGCCTGCGCGTCAGCGTAATTCGGGATCGGCACTCGCGCAGCGGGGCCGTCGACTCCCTGCTGCTGCAGCGCGGTGGTGCCCAAGTCGGTTGCCGCGGCGGTGGCCGATGCTTCGTCGGGGAACCGCAGCACCGCGTTCAACAGCATCTTCTTGTTCTCGGCCACCCGGGCCGATGCGAAGCCGTTGATGAAGTTGTGGCCGCCCGCCACCGCGGCCAGTTCGCCTGGCCCGATCAACGCCATGGCCTTGGCGCTGTCGAGCACCAGGGCGCCGAATCCGAACGACCCCGTCAACGCGGAGTCGACCTCCCACGGCCCGATGACGTTGTTGGCCATGCGCTGGGCCTCGATGACCACGCCCCTGCGCGGATCACCCGCGACCCCGAGCGGCGCGCTGGGCTTCGTCGGATACGGCCCGACGTCGAGCTTGTCGACGTCGATCGATCCTTGCGGCGGCGCGGCGCCCTGGGCTTTGACGGGTGAACCATCGACGTTGGACGTACACGCGGCGAAAAGCATCACCGTGAATACGAGCAACGCCACTTTGATTAGTTGACGACCGACACCGTGGCGCATTCGCAAAAAACTACCGTGCGCGACACCGAAAGTGCTTCCGAGAATTAGAGGCGAGTCATCGAAAATGATGACCCGCCTCTAGATTTTTGTGGGCGAAGGGGGACTTGAACCCCCACGTCCCGAAGGACACTGGCACCTGAAGCCAGCGCGTCTGCCATTCCGCCACTCGCCCCAACAACCGGGGGAGCCTATCACGCTCGGCGCCCCAGCCTTCAACCGTACAGAACCGGCCCGGGTGGGCACTGAGCCGATCTTGATCGGACGGCTGACCTGCCCCGATGCGATTCTCAGAATTCTGATGGTCCCGCACCGCTGCACTGGGCCGATACCATGCTAGAAGCAGGTGGGGCCAGGCGACACGCTGGCGCACGGCCGCGTGAGCAGGACCGACGGATAACGACGAGTGAGTGGGGCGGTGATATGGGTCTAGTCGACCGCATCGAGCGCAAACTCGAATCCACCGTCGGGGACGCATTCGCCCGGGTATTCGGCGGATCGATTGTGCCGCAAGAGGTCGAGGCGATGCTTCGGCGGGAAGCCGACACCGGTGCCCGCGAAGTGCTCGGCGGCCGCATTTTGGCACCGAACGACTACGTCATTACCCTCAGTGTGCCTGACTATCAGAAGGTGAGCGCCGACCCGGACCTCACATCGACCACTTTCGCCAAGCACTTGGAGGGTTACATCCATGACCAGGGGTGGCAAACGTATGGTGATGTGGTCGTCAGATTTGAGCAGTCACCGAACCTGCACACCGGACAGTTTCGCGCGCGTGGCGCGGTCAATCCCGACTCGACCACAGGCGAACCCGCCCCACCACCTCGAGAACGCTCGTCCACCGCAGAATCAGGAGTACCAGCGATGACCGACAACCCGAACTATCGCGGCGGCCAGGGACCGGGGCGGCCCGCCGACGAGTATTACGACGAGCGGTACGGGCGCCCAGAGGACGGGCGCCCCGATCCGCGCGGCCAGCAGCCCCCGCCAGAGCCAGCCGGTTACCCGCCGCAGGGCGAGCCGGCGTATCCGCCCCGCCAGGGTTATCCCGAGCAGGGTGGCTATCCCGAGCAGGGTGGCTATCCCGAGCAGGGCGGCTATCCCGAGCAGGGCGGCTACCCGGAGCAGGGCGGCTACCCGCCGCAGTCCTACGAGCAGCGTCCGCCCGCCGGATACGGCCCGCCGCCAGGTGGCGGTTATCCAGACCCGGGTCACCGGCCTGCACCCGGCGGGTACGGCCCGCCGCAGGGTGGCCAGCCGGGCTACGGCGCCCCTGCCGGTGATTACGACTACGGACGTCCGCCCGCACCGGGACGCCACGAAGATTACGGCAGGCCCGAACCGCGTCCGGCCTACCCGGACCAGGGCGGCTACCCCGAGCAGGGCGGCTACCCGGATCAGGGCGGCTACGGCGGGCAGGCGTACGGCCGTCAGGATTACGCTCAGCCCGACTACGGCCGCTACGGCGAGCCGCCAGCAGGCGGATACGCCGAAGCCGGCTATGCCGAGCCAGCTGGAGGCGGATACGACTACGGTCAGCCCGCCGGGCAGGCAGGCGCGTACGGCGGCGGTTACGGCCAGGGCGACTACCCGGCCGCAGGCACCGCCGTCACGCTTCAGCTCGACGACGGCAGTGGCCGGACCTACCAGTTGCGCGAGGGTGCCAACGTGATCGGTCGCGGCCAGGACGCCCAGTTCCGGCTGCCCGACACCGGGGTGTCACGCAGGCATCTGGAGATCCGCTGGGATGGCCAGGTCGCTCTGCTGGCGGACCTGAATTCCACCAACGGCACGACGGTGAACAACGCGCCGGTGCAGGAGTGGCAGCTGGCCGACGGCGACGTGATTCGGCTGGGTCACTCCGAGATCATCGTCCGGGTTCACTGAGCGCTGGTCTGGTCTCGAACAGGTTGCGCCTGGATCGAAGCTGTTCGCTTCACCCGCACGCCGATCGCTGCCCAAGTATCGTGACGTTGCCGAAGGTGGCTGCGCAGATCCTGTCGCCGGCGCGACGTGAACGGGAGGGGGCCGAAGCCGCCCCGCCGGCGACATTGGACCTCAGAGAGGACGTCAGATGCAGGGGTTAGTACTGCAACTGACGCGCGTCGGATTCCTGCTCCTGCTGTGGCTGTTCATCTGGTCGGTGCTGCGGATCCTGCGGACCGATATCTATGCACCGACCGGCGCGGTGATGGTGCGACGGGGGCTGGCGCTGCGGGGCTCGCTGCTGCCAAACCGGGGCCGCCGCAATGTCGCGCGTCAGCTCGTGGTCACCGAGGGCGCCCTGGCCGGCACCCGCATCACGTTGGGCAGCCAGCCGGTGCTGATCGGCCGCGCCGACGACTCGACGCTGGTGCTCACCGACGATTACGCGTCGACACGGCACGCCAGGCTGTCGCCACGGGGTTCGGAATGGTATGTCGAAGACCTAGGATCGACCAACGGCACATACCTTGACAGGGCGAAGGTGACTACGGCGGTACGGGTTCCGATGGGCACGCCGGTTCGAATCGGCAAAACGGTAATCGAGCTGCGCCCGTGACACTGGTGCTTCGATACGCCGCACGCAGCGACCGTGGGTTGGTCCGCGCGAACAATGAAGACTCGGTGTACGCCGGTGCGCGACTTCTGGCGCTCGCTGACGGCATGGGCGGTCACGCCGCAGGCGAGGTCGCCTCGCAGCTGGTGATCGCCGCGCTGGCCCACCTCGACGACGACGAGCCCGGTGGCGATCTGCTGAGCAAGCTCGACGACGCAGTCCGCGAGGGCAACTCGGCCATTGCCGCACACGTCGAAGCCGATCCCGAGCTCGAGGGCATGGGCACCACGTTGACCGCAATCCTGTTCGCGGGCAACAGACTTGGGCTGGTCCATATCGGCGACTCGCGCGGCTATCTGCTGCGCGACGGTGAACTCACGCAGATCACCAAGGACGACACGTTCGTCCAGACGCTGGTCGACGAGGGACGCATCACCGCCGAGGAGGCGCACAGCCACCCGCAGCGGTCGCTGATCATGCGGGCGCTCACCGGCCACGAGGTGGAACCGACGCTGATCATGCGCGAAGCCCGCGCCGGCGACCGGTATCTGCTGTGCTCCGACGGACTTTCCGATCCGGTCAGTCACGAAACCATCCTCGAGGCGCTGCAGATCTCCGATGTCGCCGAAAGTGCCGACAGACTCATCGAATTGGCGCTACGCGGCGGCGGGCCCGACAACGTTACGGTCGTGGTCGCCGATGTCATCGACTACGACTACGGCCAGACCCAGCCGATCCTTGCCGGTGCGGTCAGCGGCGACGACGACCAAGTCGCACCACCCAACACGGCCGCCGGCCGCGCCTCGGCATTCAACCCGAAGCGCAACGTCGCCAAACGTGTTGTCCCGCAACCTGAAGAGCCTGTGCCGCGTCCACGGTCGCGGCGCCGAATGGTCATCGCCGCGGTGCTGCTGGTTCTCGTGGTGCTCGCCGGGCTGGCCATCGGTCGCGAGATCGTGCGCAGTAACTATTACGTAAGCGAACACGCCGGCACTGTCTCGATCATGCGGGGTGTTCAGGGTTCCTTTCTAGGCGTCGCGCTTCAGGAACCGTTTCTGCTGGGCTGCCTCAACGAACGAAATGAGTTGTCGCTCATCGGCGCAAGCCAGTCCCGCGACAGTCTGAGCTGCCGGATGCTGAGCGTCAACGATATGCGACCCTCCGAACGCGCGCAGGTGATCGCGGGCCTGCCCTCGGGCACGCTCGACGAAGCCATCGCGCAGATCGAGGAGCTCTCGCATAGCTCCGTGCTACCCGTTTGTCCGCGGCCCGCGCCGAAGACAACGCAGTCGCCGACGCCGACGCCACACCTACCCGAATCGGGACAGCCCGGTGACACCGGCGAGCCACGACTCCCCGGCATACCCGCGCCCGAGACGCCGACCACGGTCACCGCACCCACCCCCGCGCCGCCGCCGCCACCCGGTCAGCCCACTCCTCCGGAGTCGCCGCTGCCACCGCCTCCGTCACCGTCGCCACCGCCGTCCCCATCGAATGTGACGGCACTGCCTCCGCCGCCGCCTGAGCCGGGCACCAACTGCCGGGAAGTGGCATGACGACCCAAAGACGAGCGCGAGTGAGGATCGCAGCGAGGTACGAGCGAGGACCGGTGGGCCCACGCCCGAAGGGCAGGGGACGAGCGGGGGTCGAGACATGACCACCCAGCCGCAATCGCCCGTCGCCGTCATGCCGCCGCTTCCGAACCGGCGCAACGCCGAACTGGTTCTGCTCGGCTTCGCCGCGGTCATCACCACGGTGGCGCTATTGCTAGTCGAGGCGAATCAGGAGCAGGGCATCCACTGGGATCTAGCGCAGTACACCGTCGCCTATCTCGCGTTGTTCGCCGCTGCACATCTGACCGTGCGCCGATTCGCGCCGTACGCCGACCCGCTGCTGCTGCCGGTCGTCGCGCTGCTAAATGGCTTGGGCCTGGTGATGATTCACCGGTTGGACCTGGCCTCCGGAGAGCTGACGTCACAAGGCCTTGGCGGTACCGCAAACCAGCAGACGTTGTGGACGCTGGTCGGCGTCATCGGGTTTTCGCTTGTCGTGATCTTCCTGCGGGATCACCGGATGCTGTCGCGGTACGGCTACGTCTGCGGGCTGGCCGGGCTGATCCTGTTGGTGATCCCGGCGGTGCTGCCGCGCTCGATGTCCGAGCAGAACGGCGCCAAGATCTGGATTGAGTTGCCGGGCTTCTCGATTCAGCCCGCCGAATTCTCCAAGATCCTGCTGCTCGTTTTCTTCGCGTCGGTGCTGGTGGCGAAGCGGAGCCTATTCACCAGCGCCGGAAAGCATTTCCTGGGCATGGACCTGCCGCGGCCCCGTGACCTCGCTCCGCTGTTGGCGGCGTGGATCGCCTCGATCGGTGTGATGGTCTTCGAGAAGGACCTCGGCACGTCGCTGCTGCTGTACGCGTCGTTCCTGGTGCTGGTGTACATCGCCACCGACCGGTTCAGCTGGGTGGTCATCGGCTTGGGCTTGTTCGCCGCGGGAAGCGTTGCGGCGTATTACGTTTTCGACCACGTCCGGGTGCGCGTGCAGACCTGGATGGATCCGTTCGCCGATCCCGACGGCGCGGGTTATCAGATGGTGCAGTCGCTGTTCAGCTTCGCGACCGGCGGAATCTTCGGCACCGGACTCGGCAACGGACAACCCGGCACGGTGCCTGCCGCGTCGACCGACTTCATCATCGCCGCCGTCGGCGAAGAACTCGGGCTCGTCGGGTTGGCCGCCGTGCTGATGCTCTACACGATCGTCATCATCCGCGGACTTCGCACCGCGATCGCCGTGCGGGACAGCTTCGGCAAGCTGCTGGCCGCGGGCCTGGCGTCGACGCTGGCGATCCAATTGTTCATCGTCGTCGGCGGTGTCACCAAGTTGATCCCGTTGACCGGGCTGACCACACCGTGGATGTCGTACGGCGGTTCGTCGCTGCTCGCGAACTATCTGCTGCTGGCGATCCTGATGCGGATCTCGCACGCGGCGCGACGCCCGATCGATACCCGCGCGGCCAACCCGACGTCGATCGCGGCCGCGGGCACCGAGGTGATCGAGAAGGTATGAACACCTCGCTTCGCCGCATTTCCGTCATGATCATGGCGCTGGTCGTGCTGCTGCTCGTCAACGCCACGCTGACCCAGGTGTTCACCGCCGACGGCCTGCGCTCAGATCCGCGCAACCAGCGCGTGCTGCTCGACGAGTATTCGCGTCAGCGGGGCCAGATTTCGGCGGGCGGTCAGCTGCTCGCCTATTCGGTCTCGACCGAGGGACGGTTCCGCTTCCTGCGGGTGTATCCGAATCCGTTGGCCTACGCGCCGGTCACCGGCTTCTACTCGCTGAGCTATTCGAGCACGGGGCTCGAGCGTGCCGAGGACACCATTCTCAACGGCTCCGACCAGCGGCTGTTCGGTCGAAGGCTGGCCGACTTCTTCACCGGCCGCGATCCACGTGGCGGCAACGTGTCGACCACCATCAATCCCCAAGTGCAGCAAGCGGCTTGGGACGCAATGGAGGACGGCTGCCGCGGGCCCTGCAAGGGCTCGGTGGTCGCTCTGGAGCCGTCGACGGGACGGATCCTGGCGATGGTCTCGTCGCCGTCGTACGACCCGAACCTGCTGGCCACGCACAATGTGGACGAGCAGGCCACCACCTGGCAGCAACTGCGGGACAACCCGGACAATCCGCTGCTGAACCGGGCCATCTCGGAGACCTACCCGCCCGGGTCGACATTCAAGGTCATCACCACCGCGGCTGCGCTGCAGGCGGGCGCAACCGCGAATACCCAGCTCACCGCGCAGCCTCGAATTCCGTTGCCGGACAGCACCGCAACGCTGGAGAACTTCGGCGGTTCGTCATGCGGCGGCGGGCCGACCGCGTCGTTGCGGGACGCGTTCGCGAAATCGTGCAACACCGCCTTCGTCCAACTCGGCATCGACACCGGTGCCGACGCGCTCAAGTCCACCGCGCTGGCGTTCGGCTTGGACGCCACTCCCCCGACGATTCCGCTTCAGGTCGCCGAGTCGACGGTTGGGCCCATCACCGACGCCGCCGCGCTGGGAATGTCGAGTATCGGGCAGAAGGACGTTGCACTCACACCACTGCAAAACGCGTTGGTCGCCGCCACCATCGCGAACAAAGGGGTAGCGATGCGGCCGTACTTGGTCGATAGCCTGAAGGGGCCCGACCTCGCCAACATCAGCACGACGTCCCCACGAGAAGAGCGCCGGGCGGTGTCGCAGCAGGTCGCGGATACACTTACGGATCTGATGGTCGCCGCCGAGCAGGTGACGCAGCAGAAGGGAGCCATCGCCGGCGTGCAGATCGCATCCAAGACCGGCACGGCGGAGCACGGTACTGATCCGCGCAACACGCCGCCGCATGCCTGGTACATCGCCTTCGCGCCAGCTCAGGCACCCAAGGTCGCCGTCGCAGTCCTGGTCGAGAACGGAGGCGACCGCCTCAACGCCACCGGCGGTGCGCTGGCCGCGCCAATCGGGCGGGCCACCATCGCCGCAGCGCTGCGGGAGGGATCATGAGCCCCCGCGTCGGCGTCACTCTGTCGGGCCGGTATCGGCTGCAGCGGCTCATCGCCACCGGCGGCATGGGCCAGGTGTGGGAGGGTGTCGACTCCCGGCTGGGCCGGCGCGTCGCGGTCAAGGTGCTCAAGGCGGAGTATTCCGAGGACGCCGAGTTCGTCGAGCGGTTCCGTGCCGAGGCACGCACCGTCGCCATGCTGAACCATCCGGGCATCGCCAGCGTCTACGACTACGGCGAGACGGATATGGACGGCGAGGGCCGCACCGCGTACCTGGTGATGGAACTGGTCAACGGAGAACCGCTCAACTCGGTGCTCAAGCGCACCGGGCGGCTGTCGCTGCGGCATGCCCTGGACATGCTCGAACAGACCGGGCGTGCGCTGCAGGTCGCGCATACCGCTGGCTTGGTGCACCGCGACGTCAAACCCGGCAACATCCTGATCACGCCGACGGGGCAGGTGAAGCTCACCGACTTCGGCATCGCCAAGGCCGTCGACGCCGCGCCTGTCACGCAGACGGGCATGGTGATGGGCACGGCCCAGTACATCGCGCCCGAACAGGCGCTGGGCCACGACGCCACCGCAGCCAGTGACGTGTACTCGCTGGGAGTCGTTGGCTACGAATCGGTTTCGGGCAAGCGGCCGTTCACCGGTGAGGGCGCGTTGACCGTCGCGATGAAGCACATCAAGGAGACCCCTCCGCCGCTGCCTGCCGATCTGCCGCCCAACGTGCGCGAGCTCATCGAGATCACTCTGGTGAAGAACCCCGGCAGCCGGTACCGCTCCGGTGGGCCGTTCGCGGACGCGGTGGCCGCGGTGCGATCGGGTCGTCGGCCGCCACGGCCGAACCAGGCGCCGTCCATCGGCCGGGCGACGCCCGCTGCTGTGCCGTCGGCCGCTCAGGCCCGTGCCGCCGCAGATGTCACCGGTCGCGCACCTATGACCGCTGCCAGGCCACGCCCCGTTTCCGGCAGCCACCGCACTCCCGTGGCGCCGCGGCGCACCTTTTCCTCGGGTCAGCGCGCGCTGTTGTGGGCCGCTGGGGTGCTCGGTGCGCTGGCGATCATCATCGCCATCCTCATCGTCTTGAATGCGCAGGACAACGCGAACACCAGGCCGTCGACCGAGACCAGCACCTACACCGAAACCGTGCCGCCTCCGTCGCCGACCGCGATGCCGGATTGGACCAACCAGGGTGCGATCGGTCATGGTGGACAAGAAATCGGGGTATCCCGAATCGACGCGCTCGCGTCGCCCGCATCGGTGCAGGTGACGCCCCCGGCCCCAGAACGAACATGGCAATGACGACCCCTCAGCACCTGTCTGACCGGTACGAAATCGGTGAGATCCTCGGCTTCGGAGGCATGTCCGAGGTCCATTTGGCGCGCGATCAGCGGCTACACCGCGACGTGGCCATCAAGGTGCTGCGTGCGGACCTGGCCCGCGACCCGAGCTTCTATCTGCGCTTCCGCCGCGAAGCACAGAACGCCGCCGCGCTGAATCACCCCGCCATCGTGGCGGTGTACGACACCGGTGAGGCGGAGACACCACAGGGGCCGCTGCCCTACATCGTGATGGAGTACGTCGACGGGGTCACGCTGCGCGACATCGTGCACACCGAGGGCCCGATGCCGGCGAAGCGTGCGCTCGAGGTCATCGCCGACGCCTGCCAGGCGCTGAACTTCAGTCACCAGCACGGCATCATCCACCGCGACGTCAAGCCGGCCAACATCATGATCAGCAAGACCGGCGCGGTGAAGGTGATGGACTTCGGTATCGCCCGCGCGCTGTCGGACGCCAACAGCGTTACCCAGACCGCGGCGGTGATCGGGACGGCCCAGTACCTGTCGCCCGAGCAGGCCCGCGGCGAGAAGGTCGACGCGCGTTCCGACGTCTATTCGCTGGGCTGCGTGTTGTACGAAGTCCTCACGGGTGAGCCACCTTTCGTCGGCGACTCCCCCGTCGCAGTGGCGTATCAGCACGTGCGCGAGGATCCGGTGCCGCCGTCGCAGCGGCACAACGACATCTCCCCCGAGCTGGACGCCGTCGTGCTGAAGGCGCTGGCCAAGAATCCGGATAACCGCTATCAGACCGCCGCCGAGATGCGCTCGGACCTGGTGCGGGTGCACAGCGGCGAGGCGCCTGACGCCCCCAAGGTTCTCACCGACGCCGAGCGCACATCGTTCATGTCGGCGCCCGCGCGCGGCGAGCGGACAGAACCCATCCTCGACGACGCGCCGCGGCAGGAGCCCGCGTATGCCGAGCGGGAGCGCGGCGCCTCGGTGGGCCGCTGGCTGATCGCGGTCGCGGTGCTCGCCGTGCTGACCGTCGTGGTCACGATCGCGATCAACACGTTCGGCGGCACCACGCGCGACGTGGAAGTTCCCAATGTCGCCAACCAGTTGGAGAACGACGCAATCGCCGTATTGCAAAACGCGGGTTTCAAGACGAACACCCTGCGGAAGCCGGACTCCGAGGTTGACCCTCAGCACGTCATTGACACCGAGCCCGCCGCGGGCACTCTTGTCGGTGCCGGGGACGAGATCACAATCAATGTCTCCACCGGTCCCGAACAGAAGGAGATCCCGGACTGCAAGGGCCGAACTTACGAGCAATGCACCGAATTGCTCAAGGACGCTGAGTTTGAGAACGTCCAGAAGGCCCTGAACGCGTCGACACCCCAGCAGAAGGACACGGTCTTAGCGACGAACCCGCAGGCCAATCAGCTGACGGCGATCACCAACGTCATCACGGTCATCGTCGGCTCCGGGCCGGACAGCAAGGTAGTGCCGGATTGCGTGGGTCTGACCGTCGATGACTGCCGGACGATCCTCAACCAGTCCGGCTTCCAGAACCTCGTTCCCGTCGAGGTCGACGGCACGCGGCCGAGCGGCGAGGTTGTCGGCACGAATCCGCCTGCACCACAGAGCGTTCCGGTGGACACGTTGATCCAGATTCAGGTGTCCCGTGGCAATCAGTTCACCATGCCGAACCTGCGGGGAATGTTCTGGGTCGACGCCGAGCCGCTCCTGCGCGGGTCCTACGGGTGGACTGGCAATTTGATCAAGCTGCAGAACGCGCAGAACAGCGGCGTCCCGTCGAACGGGATCGTGACTCAGGACCCGCCGGCGGGCGGCCCGATCACGGTCACCGCACCGATCACGCTGAGCTTCGCGCAGTAGCGGCCTGCACGGCGTTCGCGACCTCGTCCTCGAGCTGGCGCACCAGCGACTCGTCCGGCGCAGCGCCGCAGTAGGCGAGCCAGTTGGCCAGCATCCGGTGTCCACCCTGGGTGAGGATCGACTCGGGATGGAACTGCACGCCGTGGATCGGCAGCTCGGTGTGCCGCACGCCCATGATGACGCCACCCTGAGTTCGGGCGATGACTTCGAGCTCGGCTGGCACGGTGTCGGGCAAGATCGTCAGCGAGTGATACCGCGTCGCAGTGAACGGATCCGGAAGCCCTTGCAGCACACCGGTATTCGAGTGGAACACGGTGCTGGTCTTGCCATGCAGTAACTCCGGCGCACGGTCGACCGTTCCGCCGAATGCCACTCCGATGGCCTGGTGGCCCAGGCACACGCCGAGCAGCGGAGTCTTCGCCGTCGCACATGCACGGACCAAGGGAATGGACGCGCCGGCACGTTCGGGCGTACCGGGGCCGGGGCTGAGCAGTACGCCGTCGAACTCCTCGGCGACCTTTGCGACATCGGCGTCGGTGGCCAAGCGCTCATCGTCGTTACGCCACACTTGCGCGTTCACCCCGAGCTGTCCCAAATATTGGACAAGGTTGAACACGAAGCTGTCGTAATTGTCGACGACCAAAACCTGCATCAGGCAAGGATAGGTCGCCTTGTGCATTGGCTCTGCGGTGAGGCCGTTGGTCGATCGAACTTCAGCGCCCTATGCGCGGAATCGATGCGCCGAAGGCACTAGTACCCGACGGGGCCCGCAGGCTTGGCGAACCGCATCCGCACGGGCTCGGAATGCCCGACCAAGTCGACCGCCGCGCGTGGTTCTTCGGTATATCCCAACCCGAACCGGATCACGTACTGCTTGTAGAGCGTGACCAACGGCGACGCCGCGAGCGCGGCCTGCATCGCGGCCGGATCGCCGATCGCGGTGACCACGTACGGCGGGCTGTACGTGCGGCCGTTGAGCAGAAGCGTGTTGCCGACGCATCGCGGCGCCGATGTGCCGATGATGCGTTGGTCCTGCATCTGGATGCCCTCGGCGCCGGCGCTCCACAGTGCGTTCAGCACCGCTTCGATGTCCTGTTGGTGCACCACGAGGTCGTCGGGGGAGGCGTCGCGCGGGAAACGCCCCTCAGCGTCGCGCTGTGCATCGTTGAGCGTCACGACGAGGCCGGGCCCGCGCATCGGGTCCAGACCGGCGTCGACGGCCAGCCGAGCGCTCTTGTCGGTGATCGCAGCCAGCGCCGCGTCGGAGCCAGGCGAGCCGCCGTGGTGGCTATCCATCGTGGTCACCAGTGAATCGCGCTGGGCGGTGAGCCGGTCCACCGACTGCTGGGCCTCGCGCACCAGGTCGACCAGCCGGGGCGCGTCACTGCGCCGGATCTCGTCGCCGCCCGAAACGCCGTACGTGGCCGAGAGCAGAAGACCGGCCAGCAGACACACCACCGGGACGCCGAAGCGCCAGGCGGTGCGTCGGGACTGGTTCATCGGCTCCTCTCCAGGAATTCTGGCTGGCGCGGCTCCTGCGTTAGGCTCGTAAGTACATCCTGCTTCATCGTCGCACCGTGTGACGCCGAGTGTCCGCGAAGGTAGCCATGCCCAAGTCCAAAGTTCGTAAGAAGAACGACTTCACCATCAGCCCGGTGAGCCGGACCCCGGTCAAGGTCAAAGCCGGGCCGTCGAGCGTCTGGTTCGTCGTTTTGTTCGTCGGCTTGATGCTGATCGGGCTTGTCTGGCTGCTGGTCTTCCAGCTGGCGTCGACGGCGATACCGTTCCTGGCCGAACTGGGGCCGTGGAACTATGCGATCGCATTTGCTTTCATGATCACCGGTTTGTTGCTCACGATGCGGTGGCGGTAGCCCTACCGACCAAAGGTATGAATTTAACTTGTCCTCCGCGCGTTACCCGTTTAGCAACCTCGTGGTCACCAGATCACACTGATGTGATTCATCCCCATTGGGGATAGCACTTGTGGATAACCTCATTAGCAACGGTAAAAGGGTGTAAGTAACCCATGCAGCAAACTGAGTGGAGTCCGCCCACGTTGGGAATCGCCGCTAGTGGCATAGCCGGACTTATCTTGGCTATCACCGCTGTGACCATGATCACAGACCTGCCAGGACGCGTCTTGGTGGGCATTGCCGCAGTGGGGCTAGTCGTGTTTGCAAGCCAGTCTTGGCGCGCACGGCCAAAACTGGCAATCAGCGCCGAGGGACTACTTACCCGCGGCTGGTTGGGCACAAACATCTTGCGGCGCGGCGATATCAAGCTCATCCGGATCACCGAGTTCCGCAGGCTCGCGCGCAAGGTGCGCCTACTGGAGATCGACACGACGGATGACCGGCTGCTGGTCTTCACCCGTTGGGATTTGGGCACCGACCCGCTCAAAGTGCTCGATGCACTGACTGCTGCCGGCTACGCCGGCTCCTCGCAAGCCCCTTAAGAGACGGTGATCGACTCGACCACGACGGGATCGGTCGGCCGGTCGCTGCGGTCGACGGCCGTGGTGGCGATGGCGTCGACGACCTTCTGGGACTCCGGATCGACGACCTCGCCGAAGATGGTGTGCTTGCGGTTCAGGTGCGGCGTCTTGCCGACCGTGATGAAGAACTGCGAGCCGTTGGTGCCCGGTCCACGGTTGGCCATCGCGAGCAGGTACGGCTTGTCGAATTGCAGCTCGGGATGGAATTCGTCGGCGAACTCGAATCCGGGGCCACCGCGCCCGGTTCCGGTCGGGTCCCCGCCCTGGATCATGAACCCGTCGATGATGCGGTGAAAGACGACCCCGTCGTAGAAGGGTCCGGACGTGCCGCCCGACGCGTTCTCGCCGCTGTAGTCCTTGGTGCCCTGGGCCAATCCGACGAAGTTGGCGACGGTCTTGGGGGCGTGGTTTCCGAACAGTGCGATCTTGATGTCGCCGCGGTTGGTGTGCAGGGTCGCGGTCGCTGTCTGAATGGGGCTCGTCACGGGATGCCAGTGTGCCACGCTCGCTTCGGCGCCCAACCGGGCACCGGTGCGTCGCCGTTGATGGCAGGCTGGATGGCGAATCGTTGCGGCCGCAGAGAGGTGGGACATGAGCTCAAGGACCGATGCCCGGTTGACCCCTAGCCAGAGGCTGAGTCGTGGCCTGAAGTACTCGGCCGTCGGACCGGTCGACGTCACGCTGGGCACGGTGGGATTGAGCTGGCAGGGCGCGCAGTCAGCCGCGGGCACCGTACGTCGGCGCCTCGACAAGAGCAGGCTCGCCCAAGAACTCGGCGACGCGCAGGACACCATCGCGCAGGAACTCGCGGCGGCTCAGGAGGTGCTCGCGAGCCTCCCGCAGGTGATCGCCGAGGCACGCAAGCCCAAGCGGCGGCGTCGGCCCCTGGTGTTGGCGGCCGTCGGTGTGGTGGTGCTGGCCGGGGGAGCGGTGGCCTTCTCGATCATCCGTCGTTCGTCGCAGCCCGAGCCATCAGCCGCGAGCCAGTCGCGACCGCCCAGCGTCGATGTAAGCCCAAAGCCCTAGTTTGCTGTGAGCTGACTCCGATGGCCGTTTCCGTGTTCGACTTGTTCTCGATCGGGATCGGGCCGTCGAGTTCTCATACGGTCGGCCCGATGCGGGCGGCCGCCCGGTTCGCGCACCATCTCGTCGACGATGGCGTCCTGCCGACAGTCACACGTGTCCGCATCGAGCTTTACGGTTCGCTCGGCGCGACGGGCGCCGGTCACGGCACGCCCGGCGCAGTCATGCTCGGACTGGAAGGAACCGCACCAGAGACCGTCGATCCGCGTCTTGCCCGCGCCCGCGTCGAAGAGATCCGAGCCGGCAGGAAGTTGCTCCTCGCCGGTTCCCACACAATCGACTTCGACGAAGCCGCGGACATCGTTTTGTCGTTGCAAGCCATGGAGTTTCACAGCAACGGCCTGGTGTTCGTCGCGCATGGCGACGACGGCGCGGAGATCGCCCGGCGGGTGTATTACTCGGTCGGCGGAGGGTTCGTCGTCGATGAGGACGAGGCGCGCTCGGGCACCCGCGAAGATGTCACTGTCCCGTATCCGTTCAGCACGGCGGCTGAACTCGTCGCGTTGGCGACGGGGGAGGGCTGCAGCATCGCGGAACTGATGGTCCGCAACGAGGCCGCGTTGGCTCGCGAGCCGGATCTACGGGCTGGGCTGCTACGAATCTGGTCGGCGATGCGCGAATGTGTCGACGCGGGGCTGAAGGCCAGCGGGACGTTGCCCGGTGCGTTGCACGTCCGTAGGCGAGCCCGTTTGCTGGCCGAGGCGCTCGACCCCGATGACCCGCTCTATGCGATGGACTGGCTGACGGTGTACGCGCTTGCCGTCAACGAGGAGAACGCCGGCGGCGGTCGAGTGGTGACGGCGCCGACGAACGGCGCGGCCGGCGTCATCCCCGCAGTGCTGCACTACTACCGGCGGTTCGTTCCGGGTGCCGGCGACGACGGCGTGGTCGAGTTTCTGTTGACGGCCGCCGCGATAGGTCAGCTGTTCAAAGCGAACGCCTCGATCTCCGGGGCCGAGGTGGGCTGTCAGGGTGAGGTCGGGTCGGCGTGCTCGATGGCGGCGGCCGGACTCGCGGCGGTGCTTGGCGGAACACCTGCACAGGTGGAGAACGCCGCCGAGATCGGGATCGAGCACAACCTCGGGCTGACGTGTGACCCGGTCGGCGGTCTTGTGCAGATTCCGTGCATAGAACGCAACGCCGTGGCGGCGGTCAAGGCGATCACTGCGGCGCGAATGGCGTTGCACGGGGACGGAACTCATCACGTCAGCCTCGACACGGCCATCAAGACGATGCGCGACACCGGGGCGGATATGAAGGACAAGTACAAGGAGACATCACTCGGCGGGCTCGCCCTCAACGTCGTCGAGTGTTAGCTCATTGGCCGTACGTGAACCGCAGGTTGGCGTTGATGAGCTCGCCGATTCTTTTGCGCATGTGCCTCGTGAGAGTGGGATCGGGGAGCGGCTCGTCGACATAGAGCGTCCAGCGCAGATCGGTGCCGCCGCCCGCGGCCTGCAAGTCGAAATTCACGCGAGCATCGGGACGCTTGACCCACAGAGATGACCAAATCACCAGGTCGGGTCGGCTGAATTCGATGACCACAGGCTCGATTTCGTCGTCGAGAAGATGCAGCCACGGCCGGACGGGTTGACGATGCGGATCGCAAAGATCCTCGAAGATGACCCGTGGCGGCGCGGGCTGATTGCGCTTTCGCGAGCCGATCGACTCCATACAGATAAACGTAAATCGAGATCGTTGTGGAGCCTAGGAGATTCGAACTCCTGACATCTGCCTTGCAAAGGCAGCGCTCTACCAACTGAGCTAAGGCCCCTGAGTTGTGATCAGGAAGGCGCATCGGGTGCTGCGTGCCATACCTCGACGCCGTGCCGGGACCGCCAGACGATCACCGCGATAGCCGCCGCTGCGAGCACAAGCACCAGCTTCATGGTGTGCACCTTTCCGTGGGGCTAGGAGGACTCGAACCTCCGACCTCTTCGTTATCAGCGAAGCGCTCTAACCGCCTGAGCTATAGCCCCGTGTGCCGTACGGGCCGAGCGACGAGATTACCGCAATCGTAGGCCGCCGCCCAAACCAGATTCCCTAGTCAGCGTCAATCGCGATCCGCGAGCGTCACCTCGACGCCGCCGACCAGATCGGTGGTCAGGTTGTAGATGAACGCGCCGACGGTCGCCATCGCAGTCAGCAGCACGATGTTCACCAAACCGATCAGCGCCGCGCCTCCGAAGATGGTTCCGCTGGAGACCAGCTCACCGCCGGTTTGGCCGCCGGCACTGGTCAACAGGTCGCCGACGTTGCTGTTCAGCTTGCTCCACACGCCCATACCGCCGAGCACGAGATACAGGAACGCCACCGCGATCATCCACACGAAGAACAGTGCGACCGACAACACCAGCGACACCTTCAGCGCGCTCCACGGGTCGATCCGCCGGATCTGCATCGCGGCCCGCACCGGACCGTGGTGCTTGGTGCCCACCTGGATGCGGCTGGTGGCCTTCGCCGGCCGGCTCGCCGGTTCCTGCGCGTTGCGCTCCGGCGCGGGCTTGCGCTGCTGCGGCGGGCGCGGCGTCGGCCCCGACAGGTCAGGAAGCTCACTGGCGTACGCCTCGGGACGTGGCGCCTCGGGACGTTCACCCCGCGGCGGGCCGTCGGCCTCGTGAGGCGGCGCCGAGGCGGCGCCTCCACCCGCGATGAAGCGGTTCAGCCTGGCGTCCAACCCGGCCGTGTCGCTGGCCGAGTGGCCCGCAGCTGAGCCCGCCCGCGGCGACTCCGTGCGTGCCTGCCCCTCAGGCGGCTGACGGTGTGGCTGCCGCGCCGAGCGTGCGGCCGGGCCCCGTTGCCATGGCGGCACGTCGCCGGAGTCGGCCGCATGGCCGGCCGGCGAGCCCGCTGGGAGCGGCCCTGTGACGGAACCGTTGGCGCCGATGGGGCCGTCACCCGCACGCGGGTACCCCGGCTCGTTCGGTGAACTCACCTACGGCTCCTTAACGTCGTTACGTCTCGTCGGCCTCGACAGCGTCGGCCTCGTTCTCCTCGGCGTTGCGCGCGACCGCAACCAGTGTGTCGCCCTCACCCAGGTTCATCAACCGAACGCCCTTGGTCTGTCGCCCGGCCTTGCGGACCTGGCGAGCTGCGGTCCGGATGACACCGCCACCTGAGGTGATGGCGTACAACTCGGTGTCGTCGTCGACGATCAACGCTCCAACCAGGGTGCCACGCCGCTTGTCGTACTGGATCGTCAGCACCCCTTTGCCACCGCGGCCCTGGACCGGGTACTCCTCGATCGCGGTGCGTTTGGCATACCCGCCCGCGGTCGCGACCAGCAGATATGTGTCGGCGCGGACAACGTTGAGCGACAGCAGCCGGTCGTCGGTATTGAACCGCATGCCCTGCACACCCGAGGTGGCGCGACCCATCGGGCGTAGCGCTTCGTCGGTTGCTGAGAAGCGGATCGACTGACCCTTGGCCGACACCAGGAGCAGGTCTTCGTCGGACGAGCACAGCACCGCGCCGACCAGTTCGTCACCGTCGCGCAGATTCACCGCGACGATGCCGCCCGAACGGTTCGAGTCGAAGTCGGTCAGCTTGGACTTCTTGACCAGGCCGTTGCGGGTCGCCAGCACGAGGTACGGCGCATCCTCGTAGCTCTTGATCTGGATGACCTGGGCAATGCGCTCCTCCGGCTGGAACGCCAGCAGGTTCGCGACGTGCTGACCACGCGCGATCCGCGACGCCTCCGGCAGGTCGTAGGCCTTGGCTCGATAGACCCGGCCCTGCGTGGTGAAGAACAGAATCCAGTCGTGGGTCGAGCAGACGAAGAAGTGGTTGACGATGTCGTCCTGCTTCAGCCCGGCACCCTGCACCCCCTTGCCGCCGCGCTTCTGGCTGCGATAGAGGTCCGACTTGGTGCGTTTGGCATAGCCCGTCTCGGTGATGGTGACGACGACCTCTTCGCGGGCGATCAGATCCTCGTCGGAAACCTCGCCGTCGGCGGGCACGATTCGCGTCCGGCGGTCATCGCCGTACTTGTCGGCGAGCTCCTTGAGTTCGTCGCGCACGATCGCGCGCTGACGCTCCGGCTTGGCCAGGATGTCTTCGAGGTCCGCGATCTCGGCCTCGATCTTGGCCAGGTCGTCGACAATGCGCTGCCGTTCCAGAGCGGCCAGGCGGCGCAACTGCATGTCCAGGATCGCCTGCGACTGGATCTCGTCGATGTCTAGCAGTTCGATCAGGCCCTGCCTGGCGACATCCACTGTCTCCGACGCCCGGATCAACGCGATCACTTCGTCGAGCGCGTCGAGCGCCTTGACCAGACCGCGCAAGATGTGGGCGCGCTCGTTGGCCTTGCGCAGCCGGTAGGTGGTGCGACGCACGATGACGTCGAGCTGATGGTTGACGTAGTGCCGGATCAGCTGGTCGAGGCGCAGCGTGCGGGGCACGCCGTCGACGATCGACAGCATGTTGGCGCCGAAGCTGGTCTGCAGCTGCGTGTGCTTGTAGAGGTTGTTCAGCACCACCTTGGCCACGGCATCGCGCTTGAGCTCGATGACAATGCGTAGCCCGACGCGGTCGCTGCTCTGGTCCTCGATGTTCGAGATGCCGTTGAGCTTCGCGTCGCGGACCTGCTCGGCGACCGAGGTGATGAAGTTGTCGTGGTTGACCTGATACGGCAACTCGGTGATGACGATGCCAGTGCGGCCTCGGGAATCTTCTTCGATCTCGACCACACCACGCATCCGGATAGATCCACGTCCGGTGGTGTACGTGTCGTGAATCCCTTGGGAGCCAACGATCAAGCCGTGGGTGGGGAAGTCCGGACCCTTGACGCGTTCGGTCACCGCCTCGAGGGTTGCTTCTTCGTCGGCCTCATGGTTGTCCAGGCACCAGTACACCGCGTCGGCGAGTTCACGCAGGTTGTGCGGCGGCATGTTGGTGGCCATGCCGACGGCGATGCCGCCCGATCCGTTGGCGAGCAGGTTTGGAAAGCGGCTCGGCAGTACGGTGGGTTCTTGAACACGGCCGTCGTAGTTCGGGATGAAATCGACTGTCTCCTCATCGATTTCACGCAGCATCTCCATCGCCAACGGCGTAAGGCGCGCCTCTGTATACCTCATCGCGGCTGGGGGATCGTTGCCCGGCGAGCCGAAGTTGCCTTGGCCGTCGACTAGGGGATACCGCAGCGACCACGGCTGCGCCATCCGGACCAACGTGTCGTAGATCGACGCGTCGCCGTGCGGATGGTAATTACCCATCGTCTCGGCGACCGAGCGCGCCGACTTTGCGTGGCTGCGATCAGGCCGGAATCCCGAGTCGTACATCGCATACAGCACCCGGCGGTGCACCGGCTTGAGGCCGTCACGGACCTCCGGCAGCGCGCGGCCGACGATCACGCTCATCGCGTAGTCGATGTAGCTGCGCTGCATCTCCTGCTGGATGTCGACCGGCTCGATGCGGTCTCCTGCTTCGTCGCCCGGCGGCAACGTGGTATCAGTCATGTGTTTTCGGCCCTATTGGTGGTTGAACTTAAACATCAAGGAAGCGAACGTCTTTGGCGTTACGGGTGATAAAGCTGCGCCGAGCCTCGACGTCCTCGCCCATCAGAATGGAGAACAGCTCGTCGGCGGCTGCGGCGTCGTCCAACGTCACCTGGCGCAGCACGCGCACCGACGGATCCATCGTGGTTTCCCACAGCTCCTTGGCGTCCATCTCGCCGAGACCCTTGTAGCGCTGGATGCCGTCGTCGACGTTGATCTTCCTGCCCGCCTTCTTGCCGGCTTCCAGCAGCCCGTCACGCTCGCGGTCGGAATAGGCGAATTCCGGTTCGCTGCGCTGCCACTTCAGCTTGTACAGCGGCGGTTGCGCCAGGAATATGTGCCCGTTTTCCACCAGCGGCTTCATGAACCGGAACAGCAGCGTCAACAACAACGTCGAGATGTGCTGGCCGTCGACGTCGGCGTCGGCCATCAACACAATCTTGTGATAGCGCAGCTTGGCGAGGTCGAACTCATCGTGAATACCGGTGCCCAGCGCGGTGATGATGGCCTGGACCTCGGTGTTCTTCAGCACCCGGTCGATGCGGGCCTTCTCGACGTTGATGATCTTGCCGCGCAACGGCAGGATCGCCTGGAACATCGAGTCCCGGCCGCTTTTCGCCGAGCCGCCAGCCGAATCACCCTCCACCACATACAGTTCCGACTTGCGCGGGTCGGTGGACCGACAGTCCGCCAGCTTGCCTGGCAGCCCGCCGATGTCCGTCGCGCTCTTGCGGCGCACCAGCTCACGGGCCTTGCGCGCCGCGATGCGGGCCTGTGCCGACGAGACCGCCTTGTTCACAACGGTTTTGGCTTCGGCCGGGTTAGCCTCGAACCAGTGGCTCAGTTGCTCGTTGCAGATCTTCTGCACGAACGACTTCACCTCGGTGTTGCCGAGCTTGGTTTTCGTCTGGCCCTCGAACTGAGGCTCAGCCACCTTGACCGAGATGACCGCCGCCAAACCCTCACGGATGTCGTCGCCGGTGAGGTTGGCGTCCTTCTCCTTCAGTAACTTCTTGTCCTTGGCGTACTTGTTCACCACGCTGGTCAACGCCGCGCGGAAACCCTCTTCGTGGGTGCCGCCCTCATGGGTGTTGATCGTGTTGGCGAACGTGTGCACCGACTCGGAGTATCCGGCGTTCCACTGCATGGCGATCTCGACCTCGTGGCCTTCGCCCTTGCCGGAGAAGTCGACGATGCTCTGATGGATCGAGGTCTTGGTGCGGTTGATGTGCTTGACGTAGTCGACCAGCCCGCCGGGGTAGTGAAACGTGCGGTTCTTCACCTTGTGCGGCCCAGCGGCCTCGGCGGCTTTCTCCTCGGCCGACTTCGGTGCCTCGGCGGTATCGCTGACGACCTCGTCGGTCACTTCAGTAGCGGTCACGCGCTCGTCGACCAGTGTGATGGTCAAGCCCTTGTTGAGGAACGCCATCTCCTGAAGGCGCCGCGCGACGGTCTCGAAGTCATAGTTCGTCGTCTCGAAAATCGTCGGATCAGCCCAGAACCGCACAATGGTGCCGGTCTTCTTAGTCGCCTCACCCTGCTTGAGGGTGCCGGGCACCGACTGGTCGTAGTGCTGGAACCACTCGTGGCCGTCGCGCTTGATCTCCACCTCGAGCCGGCGGGACAACGCATTGACGACGGAAACGCCCACGCCGTGCAGACCGCCCGACACCGCATACGAGTCGGAGTCGAACTTTCCGCCGGCGTGCAGCTGTGTCATCACGACATCGACCGTCGGCGCTCCGGACGCGTGCATGCCGACCGGGATGCCGCGGCCGTCGTCGGTGACTTCGACGCCGCCGTCCTCGAGCAGTCGTACATCGACCTTGGTGGCGTGTCCGGCCATCGCCTCGTCCACGGCGTTGTCGACGACTTCCCAGATGAGGTGGTGCAAACCACGCTCACCGGTAGAGCCGATATACATGCCGGGCCGTTTGCGGACAGCCTCCAACCCCTCGAGAATCGTGATGGATTGGGCGCCGTACTCCTCTTGTGCTTTTTTCTTCGCAGCAGCCACGAGCGGAAGTGTCCCTACTTTCTGATGGGGTGGGGCTCTGGCGGTAGTCGTTACCGCCGGCAAGTCATGAGATCAGTCTACCGTCAGATGTCGACAGGACCGATTCTGAGGCGGCGTTTCTACACACCTATTCGCGCCGTCTGTGGAATTTCTCGCTCGGAGGTGCGTCCTGACGCTTGAGAACAGTGGTCGCGGCTTTGTGGCGGCTCTCAGCCAACAGCAACTTCACGATTATCCGTACGTGTCGCGCGGTCCGCGGCCGGCGATGTGATAGCGGCCTTTGCGCCACGACGGGCCCGCCGGGCCGATGATTCGCAGCGAGGTGACGACCCCGTCACCCACGGCGGCCGCGATCTTGGCCAGCAGTTGCGCCTGAACCATCCGCAGCTGTGTCGCCCAGGCCGTTGATTCAGCTGAGACGGTGAGAACGCCCTCGTTCAACGACGTCGGTGCTGCGTGCGCGGCGATCTGCTCGCCAACCACCGCTGGCCACCTGCCGAATACCGACCCTTCCGCGACTCGGCCGGACCAGCCGCGATTGCGCGCAACGTCGCTCGCCAGTGATCCGAGCGTCTGGGGATCGCGTGAATCCGGGCCCGGCCCCGACCAGCGCCGCCGGCTTGTACCCGCGACCCGCCGCGATGGGGAGCTGCGGCCTCGCCCGACATCTTTCCCTTGCACGCGCGCCGCGCCGCGCGCCTCTTCGAGCGTGCGACGCACGAGGTCCATGCCGGCGAGGCCCGCCAGGTGCGCCGGCGGGCCGGTTTCGGCGTTGTGATTAGTCATTCCTTCACCTCCGAGATCCTGCCGGAGTCCTCATCGCGCATGGTGATCTCAATTCTTCGCGCATCCCAGTCGGGCGGAATGTCCTCGCTGACGGCCGCGGTGACCAAAACCTGTTCTGCGGACGTCGCGACATTGGCCAGAGCCTGCCGGCGCGCGTTGTCCAATTCCGCGAACACATCGTCGAGCAGAAGCACTGGATCGCTTCCGTCGGCGCGCAACAATTCGTAGGCCGCCAGCCGCAAGGCCAGCGCCATCGACCACGATTCTCCGTGGCTGGCAAAGCCTTTCGCGACTTGGTCGCCGAGCCGCAGCTCGAGATCGTCGCGATGCGGGCCGACTAGGCAGACGCCGCGCTCCAGCTCGGCGTCACGCCGACGCGCCAAAGCGTCGAGTAGCGCTGCTTCGAAAAGCTCAACACTGTCGGTGCCGGCCGCCGCCTCGTTTTCGATCATCTCGACACCACTGCGGTATCGAATCGACGCGGGCCGCGACGACGGCGCCAACAGTTGATAGGCCTTCTCAACCTCGGGGGCCAATAGGTTGACCAATTCCACCCGCGCGGCGATCAACTGCGCGCCGTGGGCGGCGAGATGGCCGTCCCATACATCCAGCGTGTCCAGAACTCCCCGATCACCACGATGCCGAGCCGCCGATGCGGTCTTCAACAGCGCCGTGCGCTGACGGACGACTCGGTCGTAATCCGCACGCACCGCCGCGATGCGGGGCCGCCGCGTCGTTGCGAGTTCGTCCAAGAACCGGCGGCGCTCACCGGGATCGCCGCGGACCAGCGCCAGGTCTTCCGGAGCGAACAGAACTGCGCGCAGGACGCCAAGAATCTCGCGCGCAGCGCGGACGGGGGAGCGGTTCAGCCGCGCCTTGTTCGCCCGGCCTGCATTGACCTCGACGTCGATCGCTAACTCGCGGCCCTCGTTGACGACAATGGTCGACACCACCGCGCGTTCCGCGCCGGCCCGGATCAGCGGCGCGTCCGTCGCCACCCGATGCGAACCGAGTGTCGCCGAATACCACAGCGCCTCAACAAGATTCGTCTTGCCAAAACCATTCGGGCCGACGAACACCGTCCTGCCGGGCTCGAGGTCAAGCTCGACCCTCGGCCACGATCGGAAGTCGGTCAACCCGAGGTGGCGGACGTACACCTATCCAGACTCACTGACCCGCTTGACCGCGTGCCCGCCGAATTGGTTGCGCAACGCCGAAACGGCCTTCATCGCAGGGGAGTCGTCTTGGCGCGACGCGAACCGCGCAAACAACGACGCGGCGATCACCGGCATCGGTACGCGATGGCTGATGGCCTCTTCGACCGTCCAGCGGCCTTCGCCGGAATCCTCGGTGAAACCGCTGATGTCGACGAACTTCGGATCTTCCTTCAACGCCTTCGCGAGCAGTTGCTGCAACCACGAGCGGACCACCGTGCCATTGCTCCAGGCCTGAATGACAGCCTGGGTGTCGGTGATCAGCTCTTCGGCCGCCAACAATTCATAGCCTTCGGCATAGGCCATCATCAGCCCGTACTCGATGCCGTTGTGCACCATCTTCGCGTAATGACCCGCGCCGACCGGCCCGGCGTGGACGAATCCGTCTTCCCGTGGCCCCGGCGGACGAAGGGTGTCGAAGATCGGCATCGCCTGCTCGACGTCGGCATCACTACCGCCGACCATCAGGCCGTAACCTTCCTTGAGGCCCCAGACGCCACCCGATACACCCGCGTCGATGAACTTGATTTCCTTGTCGCCCAATAGTTTTGCGTGCGGGCCATCCTCGGTGTAGCGCGAGTTGCCTCCGTCGATGACCATGTCACCCGCGCTGAGCTCCTCAGCAAGTGAGGCGATGGTTTCGCGCGTTATCGGCCCTGACGGCACCATCACCCAGACCACCCGCGGCGCGGTGAGCGCCTCCGCCAGTGCGCCCAGCGTTGGTACATCGGTGACCTCTGGGCGCGGGTCGTAGCCGATGACTTCGTGTCCGCCCTCGCGCAACCGCTCTCGCATGTTGAAGCCCATCTTGCCCAGGCCGACCAACCCCAGTTGCATGTGCGCCTCTTTCGTGGCGTAGGGCCGGTCAGCCCGGAAGCCGCACCGGCATCAACAGGTAGACGTAATCGGTTTGAGCAGCGGGGAACGGCCCCGCCGCGCCGACGTCTCCATCATCCTCACCCGCCGGCCGCAGCACAGCTGGACGGCTGGGTGTCGTGAAACCGAACGTCACTCGCTCCGAGTGCAGCGACCCCAAACCATCTGTGAGATACGTCGGGTTGAACGCGATCGTCAGCGGTTCACCCGAGAACGCCACGGGAAGATCCTCTTCCGCGCGGCCGACATCGTCGGCGCCTGCGGACAGACGAAGTGAGTCGTCGGCGAATTCCATTCGCACTTGTGCACCGCGGTCTGCCACCAATGCCACACGTTTGATGGCTTCGGTGAGCTCGGCGACACCGATGGTCGCGATCGCGGTGTGTTCAGCGGGCAGCAATTGGCGGAACTTCGGGAACTCGGCGTCGAGCAGGCGCGTGGTGCTGCGCTTTCCTTCGCTGCGGATACCCAGCAAGCCTTCTTTACCAACGGCGGCTCCGGCACCCAATGACAAGTGCACGTCGGCACCGTCGGCACCGGCCTTGGCTGCCTCGGCCAGAGTCTTCGCCGGCACCAGCACCGCAGCTTCGATTTCTGCCGATTCGGTGGACCAGGTCAGCTCGCGAACGGCCAACCGGAACCGGTCGGTTGCTGCCAAAACGACCTTCTCACCGGAAATTTCAACCCGGATACCAGTCAACATAGGCAAGGTGTCGTCTCGGCCAGCGGCAACCGCCACCTGTCCGATCGCCTCGGCGAACAACTGCGAGGAAATAACTCCGGTGTCGTCGGGAAGGGCCGGTAGCGCGGGGTAGTCCTCCACCGCCAACGTCGGCAACGAGAACCGTGCGCTGCCGCAGGTCAATGACACCCGGGTGCCCTCGACGCTGACGTCGACAGGCTTGGCAGGCAACGCCCGCGTGATGTCGGACAACAGCCGCCCCGACACCAAAACGCTTCCTGGAGAAGCGATTTCAGCCGCGACCTGTACTTCGGCCGACACTTCGTAGTCGAACCCGGAGATGGTCAGCCCGTCGTCGGATCCGGTCAGCAACACACCGGCCAGGACGGGAACCGTGGGTCGGGACGGGAGATTGCGCGCAACCCAGGCGACGGCGTCGGCGAAGTCTTCGCGTACCAGGCGGAATTTCAAATCGGTGAGACCAACTGTTGTCGTCGCCACGTCCATAGCGTCCCTTCGATCAACACCACAATAAGGTCTAACCAGCGGTTTCCCGGTGTCACACCACGCTTCTTGGCGATGCGTTGGGACGACCGTAACGGCTGTCGATGAACCACCGTAGAGCTTTCCGCCTCAACTTGAAAGCTAATCGATGGGGCTGACATCGGCGGTTGTAACCCGACTCCACAGTGAGCCGTCCGAGATGTCCCCAAGCCGCTTCTTCTAGGAAGAAACTTCAGAGATATACGAGCAACAGTAATAGGGCCTGTGGATGTTGGGGATGAACGGGTGTCAGGCCTGCGTGGCATGCGTGTCCGGATGTGAGCGGATTGTGGATGGTTTGTGACGGCGGCCGCCGCAGCTGTGGACGTGGCGGAGATTGTGTAACAAGCACCGACTCATTGGCCGGTTGATCCCAAGTTGTCCACATGTGTTTTCACACCCGCTCGGTGTGACTCGTGATGCCGTCGGTGCCAAAGTTTTTTTGAACTTTTGTTGTCGGCAGTCGCCGGTTTCGGCGTCGAGAGTGCGAGATATGGGAGAGTGCGGCCCAATGCCGGGTCGCAGAGTGCTACACGAACCGCGTTCAGCGCTTGGAGCGTTGGCGGATTCGGGTGGTGAGTTCCTTGACGTGATCGAAGACTTCGCGACGTTCGGCCATCTCGCCGCGAATCTTCTTTTCGGCGTACATGACGGTGGTGTGATCACGTCCGAACGCCTGGCCGATCTTGGGCAGCGATAGATCAGTCAGCTCGCGGCAGAGGTACATGGCGATCTGGCGGGATTGAGCCAGCGCGCGGGTCTTGCCGGGACCGCGCAGTTCTTCCACGCTGGTTTCGAAGTACTCGGCGGTGGCCGCCATGATCGCCGCCGTGCTGATCTGCATGGTGCTCGCATCAGAGATCAGGTCACGCAGGACGATTTCCGCTAGCGACTTGTCGATCGGCGTCTTGTTTAGGGACGCGAAGGCGGTGACACGGATCAGCGCGCCCTCGAGGGCACGGATGTTGCTCGTGATCCGTGAGGCGATCAGCTCGAGCGTCTCGGCCGGCACCGGGCTGTGGTCGCGCTCGGCCTTGTTGCGC
>NZ_DASSCY010000091.1:0-24551 GCF_035697385.1 Mycobacterium sp.
GCCGAGCCGCGTTCGACAATGCCGGTCTCGATGAACCAATGCGCACCTTGATCCAGAAGGTGACCTATCACGCCTCCAGCGTCACCGACGACGATGTCACCGCCGTCAGGGACGCGGGTCTCAGTGAGGATCAAGTCTTCGAGATCGTCGTGTGCGCCGCTGTCGGCCAGGCAAGCCGGCAATACGAGAACGCGCTTGCGGCGCTGGCCAGCGCACAGAGACAACAGGGTGCCGGATGAGGCTCGAAATCCTCGACAGGGGCCATCGCCTGCGCACCAAGGCCTTGCTCGGGCTGATTCGGCTGGTTTCGCGCCAGCCGGTGGTCGACGCCGTCAAGCTGGCGCTGTACCGCCAAGAGTTCTACGGCGGCGGACCTCTCACCCATGAGGCGATGCGCGGACCATCAGCCTGGTCGGTCGGCGATCGTGAGCTGATGGCGGCGTACGTCTCGAAGGTCAACGCGACCCCGTTCTGCATCGCCGCGCACTCGGCCACGTCGAGCCTCTGGTACGGCGATCACTCGAAGGTCGCCGCCACGCTCGACGATGTGGAGTCAGCACCGATCGACGAACCGCTGCGGGCAACGCTGCGCATGCTCGGCAAGCTCACGCGGGAGCACAACGTTGATCCCGACGACATCCGCGCGGTGCTGGCCGAAGGCGTTTCCCCCGAGCAGATCGAGGACGCCCTCGCCGTCTGCCTGGTCTTCAACATCACTGACCGGCTGGCCGATGCGTTCGACTTCAGCCTCGCCAGTCCGGCAGCGATGAACGCCGGCGCCCAGCACCTCCTGAAGCGCGGCTATCGATAGGCGCTCATTTGGTAGAGCGCCGCGGCCCGCCCCTAGCCCATTCGTCGTAGGGGCGCCGTCATGAATGCTTGAGTGCCTCGATCTCCAGCGTGATGGTGACCTTGTCGCCAAGGACGACGCCACCGGTCTCCAGCGGAAGGTCGCCGCCGACGCCGAAGTCCTTGCGGTTCAACACGACCGACGCCGCGAAACCGGCGACCTCACCGTGGCCCATGCCAGGGTTGGTGCCTGCGAACTCGAGCTCGAGGCTGACCGGCTTCGTCACACCCCTGAGCGTGAACTCACCGTCGAGGACATAGCTGTCGTCGTTGGCCCGCACGCCAGTGGATGTGAAGGTGGCAACCGGGTACTTCTCGACATCGAAGAAGTCCGCGGCCTTGACATGCGCATCTCGGTGCTCGTTGCCCGTGTTGATTGAGTCGACGGCGATCTCGGCGGTGACCGATGGGGTGCCGTCGTCCGCGACGACGATCGAGCCGCTGAAGTTGTCGAACCTGCCTCGTGCCTTACTCACCATGAGGTGACGTATCGAGAACTCGATCGACGAGTGAACCGGGTCGATGGCCCACGTTCCGGCAGGGAGCTGGGTGGTTCCGGTGGCTTCCGAGGTAGCAGTCATGCGCAGATCTCCTCACAGATTTCGGTGTTTCACGAGCGGCGCCCGCGTCTACACGGACAACCGGACCGTAGTCCGATTCATTCCTTGGCAGAGCGTACGCCTTCACCTGTACGACGAGACGCAGGGCCGAACTGTGAGGTGGACGCTCAGGGATGCCCGAGCGACCGCGATTGCACAGAGATCTCCGGCGTGCCGCCGTACAAACACGGTCGCTCGCGGAGAGTGTTATGCGGCGAGCGGGGCGTACGTGGTGGTGCGCTGGCGTGCCGGGCGGCCGATGCCTTCAGCGATGGCAGCCAGTTCTTCAACGGACTTCGCTGAGCCGAACTCCGAGCCGGCCATCCGCGAGATGGTCTCCTCCATCAGCGTCCCGCCCAGATCGTTGGCGCCGCCGTTGAGCATCACCTGTGTGCGCTCGACACCCAGCTTGACCCAGCTGGTCTGAATGTGAGAGATCCTGCCGTGCAACATGATCCGCGCCAGCGCGTGTACGGCGCGGTTATCGCGATGCGTCGGCCCCGGCCGAGCACCGCCTGCCAGGTACAACGGCGAACTCTGGTGCACGAACGGCAGCGGGACGAATTCGGTGAACCCACCCGTTCGATCCTGGATGTCGCGCAGCACCCGCAGATGACCGACCCAGTGGTGCGGCTGGTCGACGTGGCCGTACATCATGGTCGAGCTGGACCGCAGCCCGACCTCGTGCGCGGTGGTGACGACCTCGATCCACATCGACGTCGGCAGCTTGCCCTTCGTCAGAACCCAGCGCACCTCGTCATCGAGGATCTCGGCGGCCGTGCCAGGGATGGACCCAAGCCCGGCTTCGCACAACGAGATCAGCCACTCGCGAATACTCAAGCCGCTCTTGGTGACTCCGTTGGCGATCTCCATCGGGGAAAACGCATGCACGTGCATCGACGGCACACGCGCCTTGACCGCCCGCACCAGATCCGCATACCCCGTCACGGGCAGCTCCGGATCGATACCGCCCTGCATGCACACCTCTGTTGCGCCAGCGACGTGCGCTTCCCACGCCCGGTCGGCGACCTCGTCGGTCGACAGCGAGAACGCATCGGCGTCACCCTTGCGTTGCGCGAACGCACAGAACCGGCAGCCGGTGTAGCAGATGTTGGTGAAGTTGATGTTGCGGTTGACGACGAACGTCACGTCGTCACCGACGGCATCGCGGCGCAGCGAGTCAGCAAGCGCCGCAACGGCATCCATTGCCGGCCCGTCGGCGGTGGCCAACGCCAGGTACTGATCGTCGGTGAGGCCGGCAGGGTCGCGCTCGGCCGCGCGAAGCGCCGACAACACGTCGGTGTCAATCCGTTCGGGCGCGCGCGCCGCCAGCTCGTGCACCTTTTCGCGGATCGACTCCCAGTCGCCGAACGCGCTGCCCAGGTCGCTGCGGGTGTCGGTGAGCCGGCCCTCGGAATCGATCGCCGAATGCAAGTCGGTGCGGCCCAATGACTCGGTCGCCTCGTCGGGCTCCTGCCACGGCCGGCCCTGCGGATTGACGTCCAACGCAAAGCCGGTGTCGGGGTCGGCCAGCGCATCGACATGCCCACGCACCCGCGGGTCGATCCACGCCGCACCAGCCTGGACGTACTCCGGTTGCGCGGTCAGCCGCTGCACAAGGTCATAACCCGCCTCGGCGGTGACGTCGGACAGCTCGTCCAACGCCGGCCACGGCCGCTCCGGGTTGACGTGATCCGGCGTCAACGGCGACACCCCGCCCCAGTCGTCGACACCCGCGCCGATCAACGCCAGGCACTCGGCGCGCGACACCAGGTTCGGCGGCGCCTGGATGCGCATCTTCGGGCCCATCACCAGTCGGCTGACCGCCACCGTGGCCAGAAAATCCTCGAACCCGGCGTCGGGCACCGACGCCATCGCGGTGTGGTCCTTGGCCCGGAAGTTCTGCACGATCACTTCCTGAACGTGCCCGAACTCCTTGTGAGAGCGCCGAATTGCGTGAATGGTCTCGGCACGCTCGACAAGGGTCTCGCCGATACCGACAAGCAGGCCCGTCGTGAACGGAATGGACAACCGGCCCGCATCGGCCAACGTTCGCAGCCGAACCTCGGGATCCTTGTCGGGGCTGCCGTAATGCGCCAGACCCTTGGTCTCGAACAACCGCCGCGACGTGGTCTCGAGCATCATGCCCATCGACGGGGCGACCGGCTTGAGCCGCGAGAGCTCCGACCAGCTCATCACACCGGGATTCAGATGGGGCAGCAGGCCGGTCTCCTCGAGCACTCGGATCGCCATCGCCCGCACATAGTCAAGCGTCGAGTCATATCCACGCTCATCGAGCCACTGCTGCGCCTCGTCCCACCGCGCCTCGGGTCGGTCGCCGAGAGTGAAAAGGGCTTCCTTGCAGCCCAATTCGGCGCCCCGACGCGCTACGTCGAGGATCTCGTCGGGCTCCATGTACATGCCCGTGCCCTGCGCGCGCAGCCGGCCGGGCACCGTGACGAAGGTGCAGTAGTGGCACGTGTCGCGGCACAGATGGGTGACGGGAATGAACACCTTGCGTGAGTAGCTCACGGGAAGCCGGCCGTTGGCGCCGCGACGGCCCGACGATTCCAATCCCGCATCGCGCACCCGCACCGCACTGGCGCACAGATCGGCAAGATCGTCGCCGCGGGCGGTCATCGCGATGGCTGCTTCGTCGACGTTCAGCGCCACCCCGTCGCGCGCGCGCCGCAACACGCGTCGTAGGGCAGCAGGACTGGGCGCATCGGACTTCGGTGGTGCCACCGGGCTGGGAAGATCGGCGCCGCGCTGGGGGTTCAGAGCCACTCCCATGTAACCAAGGCGTCGTCGAGAATCATCCGCGCGTCTCACTATCTGAAACCAGTGCGCCTGACATATCGGCCACAGTAGTCCCAGCTGCCGGTGCGGTGTGCGCCCGTCGCCGGAGTCGGGGTCAGCTCGCCAGGTTCATGTGGCGCCACAGCACAAGGGCGGGCGGCAGCGAGCCCAGCACGATCAGCAGCAATGCCGCATACTCCATGATCCCGGTTCCTCCGAAAATGATGTCTTCGCCGGGCCCGCCGAGCGTCAGCACCGCGACTGTCAGCAGCCAGCCCCACAAGGGCAGGGCGGCGACCCGCGGGGCCGACGTCCATTGCAGCGCCGCCCATACCAACGCCGCGTTGATCAGGCCGCTCACCAGCGCGCTTATCGGAAATGGCACCGTCGCGATCCGGGCAGGGAGAAAGAAAGCCGCGGCTATCGCGCATAGAACGCCGTCGATCGCCAACAACGTCAAGACCACCACGCGCTGGCGGTCGGGGATGGGTGAGGACAGGGTCAGGTCGGGATGCTGTCGAGCACGCCGACGAGCGAACCGATCACCCACTGGAGGTTGTCAAACCGGTCCTGCCAATGCTGCAGGTTGGGATCAAGGTCCGGATCCATTGTCATCCCTTCCACGCGCCGATTGAGGCGGAGCTTACCGCGTCTTTTCCCGCTATCCCAGATCCAGACCCGCCAGAAGATCGGTTTCCCAACCGCGGGCGTCGCGCTCGCCTGCCGTGCCCGCAGCAAGGATGTAGTGCTCGATCGCGCCGATCGGCAACACGATGTTGTTCGACAGGGCGAAGAACCCACCGCTCGGGTCGACGGTGACCTGGGTTTCGTGGGCGCGCAGAGCCGCCACCTTCGCCGGCAGTTGTTCGTCGTCCTCGATCACGGCGTCAATCGCGTCGTCGGGATAGCCGAACGGCAGGTCGCCAGCCGTCACCCGGATCCATTCGGACGGCACGCCGGTGAGCGAGTCAAGGCCGGCAGCCAGCGCAGACTTCGCGACGACGGCCCAGTACAGCTTCGGCACCGTCCACGCTTGTCCGGGATAGTCGGCGCCAGCCGATGCCGCAACGGCTGCGGTCGTCACCTCGTGGGTGTGGATGTGATCCGGATGGCCGTAGCCGCCGTTGGGGTCGTAGGTGACGACGACGTGCGGGCGCAGGTCACGAATGATGGCCACCAGCGCGCCAACGGATTCGTGCGGATCGGCGTCGACGAATCTCTGGCGGTGCCGCGGCGGTGTGCCGTCCATCCCGGAGTCCCGCCAACGCCCCGCGCCACCCAGGTAGATCGGCTCGTCGATCCCCAGCGCGTTCAGTGCAACGGTCAGCTCGCCGATCCGGTAGCCGCCCAGCTGATCGGCTTGGTCGACGGCAAGGTGTGCCCACTTCTCACCGATGACCTCGCCCTCCTCGCCCAGCGTGCACGTGACGACCTGCACCTGCGCGCCGCGGGCGACGTAGTGCGCGATGGTCGCGCCCGTCGTGAGGGTCTCGTCGTCGGGATGTGCGTGTACGAAGAGCAGTCGCGGGGTTTCCATTCGCACCAGCTTGCCCGTTGGCTCGCCTAGATTCACGTGGGTGACGCGGCGCACCGTTGAGTTCGGCTGCGCGATCGTCATCATCGGCTTGCTGGCCGGTGTCGCTGGCGCCGCAACGACCCTGCTGCTGCACGGCATCGAACACCTCACCTATCACTACTCATTCGGCACGCTGCTGACCGGCGTGGGCGACAGCAGCCCCGTGCGGCGTGCCGTCGGCCCGATGATCGGCGGCGCACTGGCCGGGTTCGGGTGGTGGATGCTTCGGCGGCGCACCGAGGTTCCACCGTTAGCCGCGACGATCGCGAGCCACCGGCCGATCCCCCGGCTGGCCATGTCTATCGACGCCGCCCTTCAGGTGCTGCTCGTCGGGTCGGGTGCTTCACTCGGCCGTGAAGGTGCGCCGCGCCAATTAGCCGCTGCGACAGGTGATTTCGGCACCAGTCGGCTGGCGCTGACGGCCCGCGACCGCGAGATCCTGCTGGCCTGTGCGGCCGGTGCGGGACTTGGCGCGGTGTACAGCGTGCCGCTCGGCGGCGCGTTGTTCGCCGCCCGGATTCTGCTTGGCACCTGGCATCCGCGCGCGGTCGGTGCGGCACTGATCACGTCGAGCCTCGCGGTGGCGGTGGCCTCCCCCGTGACCCACCTCGAGCACGCGCTCACGTGGCCGGACGCCAAGTTGTCGTACCTGTTCGCGTTCTTGGCACTGGCCATCGCGCCGCTCGCCCTGGCGGTGGGCCTGGCGTTCGACCGCGTGATGGCCACCGCCCGCCCGAAGGTCCAATTCAAGTCGTGGGTGCTCATTCCGACGATCGCGGCCGCCGGGTTGCTCACCGGCATCTGCTCCATCTGGTGGCCAGAGTTGCCCGGCAACGGCAGGAGCATCCTGACGGTGAGCGTGAACAGCGGTCTGACGCTTGGCGCGGCGGCGGTCATCTTGCTGCTGAAGCCGCTTCTGACCGCGCTATTCCTGCGCGCAGGTGCCGTCGGCGGCATGCTGACGCCGGCCCTGGCCACCGGGGCAGCCGCGGGATCTGCTGTCGCGCTTGCCCTTAATCACCTGTCGGGCACTGATATTCACGTGGCGGCGGTCTCCTTGACATGCGCCGCAGGCGTGCTGGCGATCACGCAGCGGGCACCGGCGTTCGCGGCGCTGTTCGTCTGGGAGCTGGCGCATCCGCCGTGGTGGCTGCTGCTGGTGTTCGCCCTCGCCGCGTACGCCGCGCACGGTTTGCGAGTCCTTCGCGAGCAGCACGCAAAGGCTACTGAGGAGCCTTGACCCACATGCCGGCATCGCCGACGATGCCGACCGGCACGGCACCGGACAGGCTGACGTTCTGCACGCTGGGGCCGGCCGCGACGATCGTGGTGTCCTGCAGGATCGGCAGCACGGTGGACATGTTCCAGAGCCGGGGTTCGACTGCGGTGATGACGTCGCTGATGTTCTCCGTACCGTTCAGCGCCGCCTCGATCTTCGGCTGAATACTGCGGTCGCAGATACCGGTGATATTGCTTGGCGCCTGGACGAGTTCGCCGGACTCGGGCGCAGGGCTGGGGGTGGTCGGCGTGGCGGTGGTGGTCGGCCGCGGCGGCGCAGGCGGATTGCTGGGCCTCGGCGACGGAGTCGGCGACTCTGCGGTGGTGGTGGACACCGCCGTCGCCTCGAGAGCCCGGCAGCCGTAGCGCGACGCCAAGGCAGTCGCGAGGTCGCCACCGGCCTCATGCCAGCCGACGACGGCGTCGACGCGGTTGTTGGTCAACGCGTCGCCGTAGAGCGCGGGCGGATCCAGCGCCGACACCGAGGCGCTGATGCCGACATTGCGCAGTTGGTCGGCGGCAGTGTTGGCGACGGCCACCGACGTCGGATCATTGGCCGCCACACCGATCACCAGCGATAGCGGAACGCCGCCCTTGGTGATGAGCCCGCGATTGTTCTCCGGCACGGGAGTGCCCGGTGTCGGCGCAGGGCTCGTCTCTACCGGCTCGACCTGATAGCCCGAGTCGCCCAACAATGCGAGCGCGTCTTGTTTCGTCAACGCCGGTGGCGCGGTGGGCACGTAACCCGGATCCGACGGGGAACGCACCTGCGCCTGGGCGAGCGTCACCGTGTTGTCGTCACCGGCGCCAACCGAGGCCAGCAGGTCGACGTCGAGCAGGCCCAGAATCGCTTTGCGCACTTGGGTATCCGCGAGTGCGGGCTGCTGGGCTCGCAGGGTCAGCTGCATGACGCGGGGGGTGACGATGCGCGCGGTCCGGACATCGGGGATCGCGGACAGTTGCGCGAACGCGGCGGCGCCGCCGTGCACCTGCGCTACCTGCGTGTCGCCGTTGCGGATCGAGTCGGCCAGCGCTGCCGTCGCGCCGCCGCGGCGCAACAGCACCAGATCGGGCTTGGCAGGCGCGCTCCAGTACCGGTCGTTGCGGGCCAGCAGGATCTCGTCGCGCTGCGGATCGATGGTCTCGACACGGAACTGGCCGCCGGTGACTGGCAGCGCGCGCACCAACCCCGCCGCGAAACCGCCGGGCACGTCCTTGACGATGTGGGCGGGCAGGATGTTGTTGAACAGTTCGCGCCACGCCGGATACGGCTGCGAGAACGTCACCACCGCGACCTTGCCGCCCTCGACAGACTGCACGCCGGTGATCAGGTCGTAGCCCGCCGGATCCACCACACCGGGCTGGCTGACCATCTGTCGCCACAGGTACCAGAAGTCGTCGGCGCCGATCGGGGCATTGTCGGTCCACTGCGCCTCGGGGCGGATCTTGTAGGTGACAGTGAACGGCTCCTCGCTGGTGACCTCTGCCGATTCCAGCAGCGTGGGGTCGAGCTCCCAGCGCGATCCCGTCGGCGACTTCGGGTCAGGAACCGGCCGGAACGAGCTGGGCAGCACCAGCGAACTGATGGCAGCGTTGACCGGGGACTGGTCGGACAGCAGATGCGGGTTGAAGCCGGGGCCGATCGAGTCGATGGCCATGATGATCTGCGTTGCGCGCGGCGGCGGTGGTGTCGTCGTCTCCGTGGTGTCGGTGCTCTGCGGGGCGGGCGGCGGGCTGACGGTGCACGCGGCCCCGACCAACAACGCGGAGGTCAGCGCGCCGGCAACGGCGCTGACGCGTCGTAGGGTCGTCGGCACGTCCTTCAGGGTATCGGCCGGGCTAGCCGCGGGCCTTGGCGCGAGAGCGGCTGCGGCCCCGGGTGGTGGCGTCCAGTTCGACCTTGCGCACGCGGACCATCTCGGGCGTCACCTCGACGCACTCGTCTTCGGCGCAGAACTCCATCGCCTGCTCGAGGCCCAGCTCCAGCGGACGGGCCAACGTCTCCATGACATCGGCGGTCGATGACCGCATGTTCGTCAGCTTCTTCTCGCGGGTGACGTTGACGTCGAGGTCCTCTGCACGCGGGTTGATGCCGACGACCTGGCCCTCGTAGGTGTCGTCGCCGGGTTCGACGAAGAACTGTCCACGGTCGGACAGCTGGATCATGGCGAACGGCGTGATCGAGCCGGAGCGGTCCGACACCAGCGACCCGGTGTGGCGGGCCCGGATCTCGCCAGCCCATGGCCGGTAGCCGTCGAACACCGCGTTGGCGATGCCGGTGCCACGGGTCAGCGTCAGGAAGTCCGTCCTGAAGCCGATCAGCCCACGGCTGGGCACGATGAAGTCCATCCGGACCCAGCCAGCGGCGTGGTTCGTCATCTCCTCCATGCGGCCCTTGCGGGCGGCCATCAGCTGCGTGATGGCGCCGACGAACTCCTCGGGGCAGTCGATGGTCATCGCCTCGAACGGCTCGTGCAGCTTCCCGTCGATCGTGCGGGTGACCACCTGCGGTTTGCCGACGGTCAGCTCGAAACCCTCGCGGCGCATCTGCTCGACGAGCACGGCAAGCGCGAGCTCGCCGCGGCCCTGCACCTCCCAGGCGTCGGGGCGGTCGATGTCGACCACCCGGATCGACACGTTGCCGACCAATTCCTGGTCCAGCCGGGACTTGACCATCCGCGCAGTCAGCTTGTGGCCGGAGACCTTGCCGGCCAGCGGCGAGGTGTTGGTTCCGATCGTCACGGAGATCGCGGGCTCGTCGACGGTGATCCGCGGCAGCGCGTGCGCGTGGTCGGGGTCGGCGAGCGTGTCACCGATCATGATCTCGGGCATGCCGGCTACGGCAACGATGTCGCCGGCGATGGCCTCGTCGGTGGGCCGGCGGTCGACCCCTTCGGTGGCCAGTAGCTCGGTGATCTTGGCGCTGGTGATGACGGGAAGCCCGTCGACCTCACGCATCCACGCCACCTGTTGGCCCTTGCGCAGACGGCCGTTGTAGATCCGGATCAAGGCGAGGCGGCCGAGGAAGGCCGACGCATCGAGGTTGGTGACCAGGGCCTGCAGCGGCGCCTCGGGGTCGCCGGTCGGAGCAGGGATGTGCTCGAGCAAGACATCGAAAAGCGCGTCGAGATTCTCGCCCACGGGGACATCGCCGTTGGCAGGCTCGACGGTGCTGGCCACGCCGGCCCGTCCCGATGCGTAGAGCGTGGGCAGGCCGAGTGCCGCCTCGGCGGCCTTCTGAGCCTCGTCGTCGAGGTCGGAGGCGACGTCGAGGAGCAGGTCGTGGCTGTCGCTGACAACCTCGGCGATGCGGGCGTCGGGCCGGTCGGTTTTGTTGACGACGAGGATTACCGGCAGGTGCGCGGCCAGTGCCTTGCGCAACACGAACCGGGTCTGCGGCAGCGGCCCTTCGGAGGCGTCGACCAGCAGCAACACGCCATCGACCATGGACAGCCCGCGCTCGACTTCACCGCCGAAGTCGGCGTGACCTGGGGTGTCGATGACGTTGATGACCGTGACCGTGCCATCCCCGTTGTGACGATGCACCGCGGTGTTCTTGGCCAGGATCGTGATGCCCTTTTCCTTCTCGAGGTCACCGGAGTCCATGATGCGTTCGGTGGAGTCGTCGCCGCGGTGTGTCAGGGCACCGGACTGCCGCAGCATCGCGTCGACCAGGGTCGTCTTGCCATGGTCAACGTGCGCCACGATGGCGACGTTGCGGAAAAGGGGCTGGACATCCACGTCGCACAGTGTGGCAGTCTGGCGGGTCGATTACGAAAACGAGAGATCTAGGCCACTTGAAGTCCAGCAAGCTACTCGACCTCAAACCGAAGAAGAAGTGCTGCCGCAGCAAGCCCCGCTGCAAGCGCTGTCCGGTGGTGGTGCACCACGTCCGCAAGGCGGAACGCAACGGAATCCACGGCAAGGATCTGGTCAAGGTGTTCAAGCGGGCCAGGCAGGCGCGTTAGTTCGCCAGCCAGGAACCTCACAGCTTCCGCGCGTAGCGTCGCCACCGCCTGTCAAAGGCGGTTTGGAGGTTGTCACTCATGACAGTCGAAGAGGTTTTCACCATCGGTGTGATCGCTGTTTTGGCGGCCGCCGCGACGGCGGCGATCTACGTCGGCCTGCTCAACTGGATGGGCGCCTTTTATGTAGTCCGGTGCGCGGCGTGTCACCACCTGACATTCTCGTCGGCGAATCAGGCGCAGGAGTCGTGCGCGCACTGCCGTCACCCGGTGTTGATGCATCCGATCTACGCGCTGCAGCACTCCGGTGTGCCGGTGGTCGACGACCAGATGCGCTACTGAGATCGCGGCCGTGACTCGGTCACGGCTACGGGTATGACAGCAGCAGCATCACCCGACCATCGGTCGACGGCTCGGGGAACGAGCCTTCGTCGAACCCGTAGTACTCCTCCTGGTCGTCGGTGATGGAGTCGATCACCTTGCCCTGAGCCTTGATATCGCCGTCGCGCACGTCGTCCATCACACCGACGAAATCGGGCACCGACAGCGATTCGGCGAGCAGCAGCGCCTCACCGCCGGACGGAAGGTCAACCAGCACACCGGCACCCGAGAAGTTGTTGCCGCCGCGCCCCGTACCTCGCGGTGCCCAGTACACCGGCTCGGACGCCACGTCGCCTTCGACGCGACGGTACTCACCGGCATACTCGGTGTCCTCGACGGTGACGACGGGCAGCGCGGCGATCTTCCGGTCTTCTTGCCAGAACATCCAGCCCAACGGGATACCGACGATCGCATAGATCATCACCATCAACATCAGAACCGGCTTCCATGCGATTTCCCACCCGAGCTTGCGCTGCGACGTGCCCTTGTCGGCGACCTGTGCGTCGAGCTGGCGGCGGCCGAATCGGAAGACGTACCAGGCCAATACGCGCGCCAGCGCCATCAGCGCCAGGATGATCAACCCGACGACGCCCGCCACCCGCCAGTAGAAGGTGCTGTCTCCTTGGTTGGTCGTCATCGCCACCATCACGGCCGGGATCGGCGCGGTGAGAAGCAGCAGCAGTGAGTACGACGGGTGGCTGCTGAGGTAGTCGTAGTGCGTGGTCCATGCGCGGTTGCCGGCCATCACCGTGTAGTCGCCCACGTCGGCCTTGATCATCGGTGTCCACGACCCGCGCACCACCCGCGGCCGGATAAGGCTGCGGAAGAAGAAGAAACCGCAAACCAGCGAGACCACTAACGCACCCCAGAACACGCCGGGCATCGACTCGCCCGTGCCCGGCACGCCGAAAGCGCCTCGGATGTCGATGATCTTGGCGATGAAAAACATCAGTGGCACGGCGAAGAACAGCTCGATCAGCCAAATCTGAATCAGTTGCGGGATCCGCGATCCGATCCGGTCGAATGCCAGCACACCCCGCCAGATGAACCGCAGCACACGCATAGACGGGAAGAATAATGTGTGCCCGGTCGTCAAGGGGCAAACACGAGGCGAACGCCTACGGGTAGCGCATGTAGATGCGTTCGCGGAATCCCTTGAGCGTGCCGAACCTTTCCTTCTTGCTGTCGATGTCGGCGAACCCGATCTTGCGGTAGCAGTCGCGCGCTGCGGTGTTGACGTCGGTGACTTCCAGCACGTAATCGGTGTAGGGAGTTTGGGCGATGACCCCCTCGACCAGGCTGGTGGCGATGCCCTGCCGTCGCGCCTTATCGGAGACGGCGACGAACTCGATGTAGCCCGTCGTGGGTGGATAGTCGAGGCGAGACATGAACTCGGGCACCACGCTTCGTGCGGTGACAGTCCCGCGCAGGAGGCCGAGATGACGTCGGAGTTCGGCGGCGCTGACGCACATCGCCCTGCCGGTGCAATCCGTGCACGCGATCGTGCCGACAATCTCGCCGCCACGGTCAGCCACGAAGAACCGGTCGATCTGCACCGCGTGGTCGAGGGCTCGCGCCGCCTTATCGAGATCTCTTGTTACGGTTGAGAATTCGCGTCGGTATGCGTAGGCGATAACGCTGGCGATGGCGGCGCGGTCTGTCTCGTCAGCTTTGCGCACGGCCACGGCGCTCAGCGCTTGCGTGAGCTCCGGCAGCCACGCGCGGTCGGCGGGTACCCATGGCAGGCGCTCCAGCTCGTCGGCGGTCACCCAGCGCAGCGCACGATGATCGTTGGGGTGCAGCGTGCCGCCGGTCTGCGTGACGCGGTAGGCGCGCAGCGTCGTCGTCGCATTCAGAGCGACGTCGGCACCGATGCGGGGGCCGACCGACACCGAGACGCCGAGCTCTTCCTGCAGCTCGCGAGCCAGCGCGATCGCGTCACTCTCCCCCGCCGCGACCTTCCCGCCGGGCAGCTCCCACAGCCCCGCCAACTCGGGCGGACGATTCCGCTGCGCCACCAACAGCGACGGGCCCGAGATCAGCGCACCCGCGACGACGATCTGGTTTGGCATCCCGGCGACGGTATACCGTCGAGATATGGCTGTGTTATCGGACGAACAAGTAGACGCCGCACTGCCCGACCTTCCCGGCTGGGAGCGCGCCGACGGCGCCCTGCGCCGCTCGATCAAATTTCCCGCCTTCCTCGACGGCATCGACGCGGTGCGTCGGGTGGCCGAAAAAGCCGAGGAAGCCGACCATCATCCTGACATCGATATCCGCTGGCGGACAGTGACTTTCGCGTTGGTCACTCATTCGGCCGGTGGGATAACGGAGAACGATCTGAAGATGGCGCGGGAGATAAACCAGATCGTCGACGGCTAGTGGCGATCCACGCCAGTGTCGCCAGCGTCGCGACGATGTAGACCAGGCCGGCCCATGCCAGGTACCACGGCCGACTGATCTCCCAGATGGTCGGCTGGGCGAAGCTCAGCAGCCACGGCGGACCGACGACCGCCAAGCCGAGCCACCCCCAGCCCAGAATCCGCGCGCCGAGGCGCTTTCGCAGCGGTCCGTGCAACAGCCAGATCATCAGCGGGATCAGCCACACCCAGTGATGGGTCCACGAGATCGGTGACAGCAGCAGCCCGAACAGCTGCACGACGACGATTCCGCCCAGCCTGTCGTCGGCACCACCGATCGCGCGCCACGCCAGCACCGCCAGCACCGCGGTGACGGCGATCCCGGCCAGCACCAGCGGTCCGTAACCCGCGTCGTGGCCCAGAATGCGCGAGATGCCGCCGCGCCAGGATTGATTGAACGACGTCCCGATCGGGCCGACCCGGTCCGCGTCGCCGAGCAGTTCGGTGAAGTAGTAACGGGTTTGGTCACCGACCACCAGTGCCGACACCGCGACCGTGCCGAAGAACACCACCGCTGAGAACGCCGCGACGCCCCACCGCCGCGCTCCGACGAAGTACAGCCCCGAGACCGCAGGCGTCAGCTTCACTCCGGCCGCAAGCCCCACCAGTAGCCCCGACAGCCACCATCGCGTGCTGTAGACCGCGTACAACACCGCCAGCACGAGCAGCACGTTGATCTGTCCGTAGTCGAAGGTGCTCCGCAGCGGTTCGAGCCAGATACCGACGGCGGTCCACAGCATCGCGATGCGCCGATCGCCTACACCGTTTCCGGGTAACAGCCGCTGGCTGATCCGCACCACCCCGTAGAGCGCGGCGAAGATACCGATCTGCCAGGCGAACGCCACAAGCCCGAACGGCAGCAGGTGCAGCGGATAGAACACCACGGCCGCGAACGGCGGATACGTGAATGGCAGTGGGAAATCCGGCGTCTGGTCGGCGTAGACGTAGTCGTAGAGCGTGCCCGGTTGATCCAATGCCCCCGCCCCGCCGACGTACACGTGCAGGTCGACGAAATTGGCGCCGTTGGGCACAAGGTACGTCCACGCGAGACGCGCCGCGATACTCAGCGCCAGCAGTACCGGCGCCACGACCGCCAAAGCGGGCGTGCGCGAGGCAGTCGGTGCGGCGGCGGGCGAGGCCGTTTCTCTGTCAATCCGCACGACTCTAGCGAGCGGTCTCCGTAAGCCGTCGCATCCGTAACGTTTGAATAACCGCCACACGTGTCACTTGAGTAACACCAGTAACAAGCTAGCTTCGGGCTCAGGCCTGTCTACAAAGTGATTGGGAGAACCATGCACAGCACCAGGAAAATGTTCGCGACCACGATGTTCGCCGCCGCGGGGGCGATCTCGGCTGCGCTGGCGCTGAGCGCCACTGCCGCCGCCGAACCCGCGCCAGTTCCGCCGGCCCCGGCCGTGCCCGGGCTGCCGTTCCTCCAACAACTTGCGTCCAACCCGGCCGCGGCGACCCAGCTCATGCAGGGCCTCACCTCCATGCTGGGCACTGCTCAGTCGGCCACTGCCGCGCCGGCAGCAGCCGCACCGGCGGCAGCCCCGCCCGCCGCGACCGCTTCGGTGACGCTCCCGCAGCCTCCGGCCACGTTGCCGGGCGCCGCCGCACCGGTCAACACACCCGCGGCCCCCGCCGCCAGTGCACCGAACCTGATCCCCTCGGGCCAGATGAATTTGCCTAGCGTCCCTGGCCTTCCGGTGCCACTGCCGCAATCGGTTTCGTTCCCCGGCGACCTCGCATCACTGATGCCGGTCGGTACCCCGCTGGCCAACCTGGCACCGGCACCGGCATCGACGCCTGCGGCAGCACCCGCGGCGGCACCTGCGGGCGCGGCTCCGGCAGCGCCTGCGGCCCCCGCTGCGGGCCTGGCACCGGTGCTGATTCCGCTGTCCGCGCTGCCCTGACGGTCGGCCTGACCATCAACCACCACGACCACGCATATGGGGGAGCAATGTCATCGACCAGGACGATGATCGGTAAGGCCGCTATTGCGGTCGGCTCGTCGGCCGCGCTGCTGTTCAGCGGCGTGGCCGGCGTGGCCAACGCAGAGCCGGCACCAGTTCCAATCGATGGCCTGCAGGCGCCGGGCCTTTCGGCCGTGCAGGGCATCGGTCCGGTCATTCAGCAGGCGGCCGCCGATCCGAACAATGCGGCCTCGATGCTGATGGCCGCCGCCGCGGTGTTCGCCGGAGACGCTGCGGCGCCGCCCGATTCGCGAAATGTGGCGACGGCGGTCAACCAGTTCGTCGCGCACAATCCTGCTCCCGGCGCGGTGCCGGGAGCCGAGGCGCACCTGCCTGCCGGCGTGAACCCGGCGAACGCCGTCGGGCCCGTGCCGGAGGCAGCACCCGCGGCCGCACCGGCACCCGATGCAGCTCCCGTCGCGGCTCCGGTACCCGGAGCTGCGCCCGGTCCGGCGTTCGGCCCTGACGCCCCGACGACTCAGGACTTCCTGTATCCGTCGATCAGCAACGGCTGCTTGAAGGACGGCGGCAATGTCTTGGCGACGGCGATTTCAGTCGCCGGGCCCGCGACGATTCCCGCGCCAGGTCCGGTTGCAGGCCAGACCGCCTACGTGTTCACCGCGATCGGCACGCCGGGTCCAGCGGCCGAGCAGAAGCTGCCGCTGAACGTCACGTGGGTCAATCTGACCACCGGCAAGTCGGGTAGCGCCACGCTGAAGCCGCGGTCGGACATCAACCCGGAGGGCCCGACGACGTTGACCGCGATCGTCGATACCGGCTCGGGCAGCATCATGTCGACGATCTTCGGCCAGGTCACCACGACCGAAAAGCAGTGCCAGTTCATGCCGACCATCGGCTCGACGGTCGTTCCGTAGCAGTTCCTCTCCGCGAGCGACCGTGTCTGTACGCCGACGCGCCGTGAAATCACGTACAAACGCGGTCGCTCGTGAAGAGATCAGTAGGCCATGAAGAGGATGGCGTCGCGGTCGTACTCGCGGCCGGGGTGCTTCTCGGACAGGTGAGCCTGGGCCTTCTCGACCAAGTCTTCCTCGTTTTCGCCGGTGATCGCCTCGCCGCAGGGGCAGTTGAGATGAGTCTTCATATCTTCACAATTGCATAGGTCTGATGATGGTGATCATGGATCTCTACGACGTGATGCGCACGACGGCCGCTGTCCGCCAGTTCACCGACGATCCGCTGCCCGATCAGGTGCTGATGCGGATCCTTGACAACGCCCGGTTTGCGCCCAGCGGCGGCAACCGCCAAGGCAATCGTGTGGTGATCGTGCGCGACCCGCAGACTCGTGAGGCGCTGATGGAGTTGACCGTTCCGGGCGCGCAGCGCTATGTCGCTCAGCTCCGCAACGGCGAGGGGCCATGGAATCCGTTGCAGCCGTGCGGTGTTGACGCAGAGACCATCGCCGCCACCGAAGTTCCCCCCGCATTGCCGCTGCGCGAGGCCGCGGTGGTGCTGGTGATCTGCGTCGACCTCAGCGTCGTTGCGGCGTTTGACCAGGACCTCGACCGCGTCGGGCTCATCGCCGGCGCCTCGGTGTACCCGTTCGTCTGGAACATCCTGCTGGCCGCGCGCAACGAAGGGTATGGCGGCGCACTCACCACAGCGGTGGTGGCACAGGAGCCACGCGCGAAGGAACTGCTCGGCATACCCGAGGGCTATGCGATCGCGGCCGTGCTGCCGCTTGGCAAACCGGTCCGCCAACTGACCAAGCTCAAACGCAAGCCGGTCGCCGAGATCGCCACCGACGAACGGTTCGACGGGCAACCCCTCGGCGATTAGCCCGCAAATTCCGCTGGCGTGTCTCTACCGCAGATCGCCTGCGCCGTGAGACCTTAAAGTTTGTGACCGTCACGCTGGGTTACGCCACAGCCAGCAACGGCGAGCAGAACCTCGAACGGCAGCTCGCCGCACTGGCCGCTGCCGGAGTGGACCAGCGCCGGATCTTCACCGACAAGCTGTCCGGCTCCGCCGACAAGGTGAGGGCCGGCCTGCACGCCATGCTGAGCTATGCCCGCTCCGGTGACACGGTCATCGTCGTCGCGCTCGACCGGCTGGGACGTTCAGTCGCCGAGGTGACACAGACCGTCGCTGACCTGACCGAACGCGGAATCACGCTGCGCGCCTTGAAAGAGGGTCTGGACACCGCAACGGCGACGGGGCGCCATGTGGCCGCGATTTTGTCGACTCTCGCCGAGCTTGACCTCGAGCCCGGCCACCAACACCACTAGGCCTTGGCGGCCTTCGCTGCTGCTTTCGCCTGCTTCTTGAACGAGCGCACCTTCTCCAGCGACCCAGGGTCGACGACATCGGCCACCGACATGAACGAACCGGCCTTGCCGTAGTCACCCGCCGCTTCTCGCCAGCCCTTCGGCGTCACCCCGTACTGCTTGCCCAGCAGCGCGAGGAAGATCTTCGCCTTCTGCTCGCCGAACCCCGGCAACCCCTTGATGCGACGCAGCACCTCCGGACCGTCAGGGTCGCCTGCTGTCCACAGCGCCGCTGCGTTGCCGTCGTAGTCGTCGACGACGATCTGAGCCAGCGCCTGGATCCGCTTGGCCATCGACCCCGGAAACCGGTGCACCGCTGGCGTTTTCGAGCACAGCGCGGCAAACTTCTCCGGGTCGTAGTCGGCGATCTCGGCAGCGTCGACGCCACCGATGCGGTCGGCGATCTTCTTCGGCCCGGCGAACGCCGCCTCCATCGGGTACTGCTGGTCGAGCAGCATGCCGACCAGCAGCGCGAAGGGATTGGACTCCAGCAACGCGTCGGCCGCCGGATCTTGGACTAGCTGCAGTTTCGCCACCTCGCCAGTTTAAGGTGGCCCCAACCTGGTGAGGTGAGATGTCGGGCGAGCTCGCGATAGCGCTGGCAGCGTTGTTCCTGGCGGCAGTGGCCGCCGCGGTCATCGCGGTGCGCACCCGCCGCGTCGTGGCCACCCCGACCGAACGCGCGGTGCACGCCGCGCTGCACACCGCCTCTCTGGCGGCGCGGGCGCTGCGCCACGGACTGGACACCGACTCCGCGCAGACGTCGGCGCCCTTCCTCCGCAGCCTGACCGGAACGGACGGCGTCGCCCTGTTCGACGGTGACGGGCGGCTGCTGGCCCAGGACCCGCCCGAGGAACCGATCTGGGAACAGGAGGTCAACGACGCATGCGAGCACGCCGCGCGCGACGCCATCTCCGGCCAGCGCCGGGTGCTCACCCACGTCAAGTCGTCCGCCGTCGTGGCCCAGCCGCTGCTCACCGAGAACAGCGATGCGCTCGGCGTCCTGGTGGTGGTAACCACCCGCTCACCTGCACCGGGCATGCTCGGCGCCGTCGGCGAGGTCGCCCGCTACGCCGCCAGCCAGATCGAACTGGCCGAGCTGGACGCCTCACGCGCGCGCCTCGACCGCGCCGAGGTTCTCGCGCTACGAGCCCAGATCAGCCCGCACTTCATCTACAACGCGCTCAACACCATCGCCTCGTTTGTGCGCACCGATCCTGACCGCGCCCGCGAACTCATCCTCGAGTTCGCCGACTTCACCCGATACTCGTTCCGCGCTGCTGGCCAGTACACGACGCTGGCCGAGGAGCTGCGCAACATCGACCGCTACCTCAACCTCGAGCGCGCCCGGTTCGGCGCTGCGCTGACGGTCCGCCTCCAGGTGGCACCGGAGGTGCTCAACGTCGTCGTGCCGTTCCTTGCGCTGCAGCCGCTGGTGGAAAACGCGGTGCGGCACGGATTCGCTGGCAAGGCCGGCGGATCAGTCGAGATCATCGCCCGCGACGAGGGTTCCGACTGCGTGATCACCGTCGAGGACGACGGCGTCGGAATGGATCCCGAGACGCTGCGATCCGGGCCGGGAGATGCCCTTGGCACTGACGGGTCGGCAGGCACCGGCAACTCGGCTCACGTCGGGCTGACCAATGTCGACCATCGTCTGCGAGCCGCGTTCGGCAACGACTACGGTCTGGTGGTCGAAACGGCGATCGGTGCGGGCACAAAGGTCGTGATGCGGGTGCCCAAGTTCCGGTCGGGCGTTCGGGCAAGCGGAGGAGCGTACGGGTGAGCAAGTCCCTCTCGGTGCTCGCGGTCGACGACGAGGCGCCCGCGCTTGACGAGTTGGCGTATCTGCTCGATCAGCACCCCGATATCGGCGAGGTGTACCGCGCCGGCGACTCCACCTCCGCGCTTCGCGAACTCAACGGCCGAACCATCGACGCGATCTTCCTCGACATCAACATGCCCGGCCTTTCGGGCATCGAGCTGGCAGGCGTGCTCGCCAACTTCTCGAACCGGCCAGTGATCGTGTTCGTCACGGCCCACGACGACAAGGCGGTCGCCGCGTTCGACGTCGGCGCCATCGACTACTTGCTCAAACCCATCCGGCAGGACCGCTTAGACGAAGCGGTGCGACGGGTGATGGCGGCGCGTTCGGCCGAACCCGCCGAGGCCGCAGCCGATGTCGACGACTCCGACGTCATCCCCGCCGAGCTCGGCGGCGTCACCCACCTGGTGCCACGGGACAGCATCGGCTGGGTGGAGGCCGAGGGCGATTACGCCCGGCTGCACTCCGCGTCGGGCTCACATCTCGTACGGATTCCATTGAGCACACTCGAAACCCGTTGGCGTGACCGGGGATTCCAACGAGTACACCGGTCATATCTGGTTGCGCTGCGACTTGTCACGGGGCTGCGAACGAGCGAAGGCGCGGTGCTGGTGCGGCTGCGCGCGAACGGCGCTTCCCCCGCCGTGGAGCTGCCGGTGAGCCGGCGCCAGGCGCGCGAGCTGCGCGACAGGGTGGTCCGCGACCCGATGCGCAACCTGAGGCCCGATGACTAGCGGCGAGCGGCCGCAGCGCGAACGCGTCGTGCTGGCTCACCGCCGCGGGGCGCGCATGGTGCGCACCCGCGTCGAGGTCCAGGAACAAACACAGGTCGGCGACGCCCTTGTGCGCGGTCTGGTCCGCGCGCAGCTCGGGTTGGCGTTGCGGTTGGCCGCGGTCGTGGTCGGTATCGTCGGCGCAATTCCGTTGCTCAACGCGGCCTTTCCCGACCTGGGTGCCCTCACCCTGTTCGGCATCCGGCTCAACTGGTTGGTGCTGGCGGTGCTGGTGTATCCGCTGCTCTATGGCGTCGGGCGGCTGTATGTGCGGCTGGCCGAACAGGGCGAGCGTGACTTCGTCGGCGTGGTTGAGAGCGAGCCATGACCGGTTCACCGTTGACGGCGGCTGCGCTGCTCGCGGCGGCGGTGGCCACCGTCGCGATCGGCACGTATGGAGTCCGGCTGTCCCGCACCACATCCGACTTCCTCGTCGCCTCCCGCACTGTCGGTCCCCAGTGGAACGCCGCCGCCATTTCCGGCGAATACCTCTCGGCCGCATCGTTTCTCGGCGTCGCTGGGCTGATAGCCAAGTACGGCGCCGACGCGTTGTGGTATCCGGTCGGCTTCACCGCAGGCTATCTGGGCCTGCTGTTGTTCGTCGCCGCGCCGCTGCGCCGCTCGGGCGCCTACACCGTTCCCGACTTCGCGGAGTTCCGCCTTGGCTCGGCGCGGCTGCGCAAGGTCGCGATGCTCGTCGTGGTGGTGATCTGTGTGTACTACCTGGTGCCGCAGTACCAGGGCGCCGGGCTGGCACTGAAAACCCTTCTCGGCGTTCCGGTTTGGATCGGCCCGCTGGTGGTCGGCGGCATCGTCATCACCAACGTCGTCGCGGGCGGCATGCGGTCGATCACGTTCGTGCAGGCCTTCCAGTACTGGCTGAAGCTGACCGCGATCGCCATCCCCGCATTCGCGTTGCTCGGACTGTTCTTCGCTGATCGCGGCGAGCTGGGCGGCTCGTTGCCGCCGACGGTGAAGCAGCACACCACCGTCGCGATCGAGACCGACGTGGTGGTCCAGGTCGTCGAACCGGCCGGCATCACCGTGACGGGCACGCTCGACGGCCGGCGCCTCGACGCGGCGCCGATTCCGTCGGTGGGCGAACACACCCTCGGCGCGGGCTCGACACTGACCTTGGCCGCCGGTGCGGCCACACCCGTCGTCGCGGGCACGCCGAGCGCCGGTACGGATTGGATCTCCTCGGGCCGAGGGCTCGGCGGCGGCCATCCGCTCTATCAGGTGCTGTCGATCATCGTCGCAACCTTCTTGGGCACCATGGGGTTACCGCATGTGCTGGTGCGCTTTTACACCAACCCCGACGGGCGCGCGGCGCGACGCACTGCGCTGGCGGTGATCGCCCTGCTGTCGCTGTTCTACTTGTTCCCAACGCTGTTGGGCGCGTTCGCCCGGCTGTACGTACCACAACTGCTGATCACCGGCACCGCCGACGCGGCCGTCCTGCTTGCGCCGGGCGCGGCCATCGGCGGGCCCGCCGGGCAACTGCTCGCGGCGCTGGTCGCGGCGGGCGCCATTGCGGCGTTCCTGGCAACGTCGTCCGGCCTGTTGGTCAGCATCGCTGGCGCGCTGTCCACCGATGTGTTGCGGGGTCGGGTCCGTGACTTCCGGGTCGCCGCGGTGGTCGGCGGGCTGATCCCGATCCCCCTGTCGTTGGCCACCTCGGGATTGGAGCTGTCGCGCAGCGTCGGCCTGGCCTTCGCTGTCGCCGCATCGACGCTGTGTCCGCTGCTGGTGCTCGGCATCTGGTGGCGTGGGCTGACGGCCGTCGGCGCCGCATGCGGCCTCGTGGTTGGCGGGCTGCTGTCGGGCACGGCCGTCATCGTGGCCGTCGCCGGCGGGATCGACGACGACGTGCTGGGCGGCTGGCCCGCCGTGATGATCGGCTACCCCGCCGCGATCAGTGTGCCGATCGCCTTCGCGACGATGATCGTGATCAGCCGCCTGACCCGCGCCGCGGTGCCAGGAGACGTCGCGCAGATCTTCGCCCGCATGCACGTGCCCGAGCGCCTTGGCATGGGCATCGAGCGGGTGCCGCGCGGCGGCTAGGCCGATCCCGAGGCGCAACCGCTCACCGTTCGTCGCCGCCGAGCGACCGTTCACCGCATCGGCGCTGGGCTTCACCGTGTCAACGCCATACGCAGTGGGTATGTGACTTGAGTCTCAACTACCTTCGCCGCAGAGCCGGTTCACAGTCGAGGTCAGGAGTCACCGTGCCCGAGACCCAATATCCACCCCCCCAGGCGCCAAGCGGCACCCAATTCCAAGAGATCCAGAACAGTCCCGAGTTCCAGGAGCTTCGAAGCCGGTTGCGCCGCTTCGTCTTCCCGATGAGCGCGGTGTTCCTGCTGTGGTACTTCGCCTACGTGATGCTTGGCGCGTTCGCCCACGACTTCATGGCCATCAAGGTGTGGGGCGATATCAACGTCGGCCTGCTGATCGGCCTCGGCCAGTTCCTGACCACGTTCATCATCACCGCGATCTACGTCCGGTGGGCCAACCGTGAGCTCGATCCCCATGCCGATGCGATTCGGTCCAAGTTCGAAGGCGGTGCGGCATGACCGTCAACATCCTTGCCGCAGAAGGCGGCACAGTCGGCAATCCCGTCGCCAACATCGGCATATTCTTGCTGTTCGTCGCCGTCACGCTCACGATCGTGATCCGCGCCAGCAAGAAGAACGCCACCGCAGCCGAGTTCTTCACCGCGGGCCGCTCGTTCACCGGCCCGCAGAATGGCATCGCGATATCCGGTGACTACCTGTCGGCGGCAAGCTTCCTCGGCATCGCCGGCGCCATCGCCGTGTACGGATACGACGGCTTCCTCTACTCGATCGGCTTCCTGGTCGCTTGGCTGGTCGCCCTGCTCCTTGTGGCCGAATTGCTCCGCAACGCAGGCAAATTCACCATGGCCGACGTGCTGAGCTTCCGCCTGAAACAACGGCCGGTACGGATGGCCGCCGCGACCACCACGCTGGCCGTATGCCTGTTCTACCTGCTCGCGCAGATGGCAGGCGCGGGCGGGTTGGTGGCCCTGCTACTCAACGTCACCAGCGACATCGGGCAAGCCCTGGTGATTGCCGTCGTCGGCCTGCTGATGATCCTCTACGTGCTGATCGGCGGGATGAAGGGCACCACCTGGGTGCAGATCATCAAGGCGGTCCTGCTCATCGGCGGCGCCGCATTGATGACGGTGATGGTGCTGGTCAAGTTCGGGGTGAACTTCTCCGAGATCCTCGGCGCGGCCCAGACCGCGGTGTCGGGTTCCTCCAACGAAGCGGTCGCCGGCCGTGACGTCCTGGCTCCCGGGGCGCAGTACGGCGCTTCGCTGACGTCGCAGATCAACTTCATATCGCTGGCGCTGGCCCTCGTGCTCGGCACGGCCGGTTTGCCGCACGTGCTGATGCGCTTCTACACGGTGCCGACCGCCAAAGAAGCCCGGCGCTCGGTGGTGTGGGCGATCGCCCTGATCGGCGCGTTCTACCTGTTCACCCTGGTTCTGGGCTACGGGGCGGCAGCCTTGGTGGGACCCGACCGGATCCTGAGCGCAGCGGGCGGCGTCAACTCGGCGGCCCCGTTGCTGGCCTTCGAGCTCGGCGGCGTGATCCTGCTCGGCGTCATCTCCGCGGTCGCGTTCGCGACCATCCTCGCGGTGGTGGCGGGGCTGACGATCACCGCGAGCAGCAGCGTGCCGCCGAGCTCGAAGGCCAGCAGCGGCGCGGCCGAGTTGGCCCCACCCGGCGCCTTCTTGATCACGTCCGGGCCGACCAGCGCGCCGGCGCCGTACCCGAGCACCAGGGTGAACAGGTAGAA
>NZ_DASSCY010000092.1:0-26869 GCF_035697385.1 Mycobacterium sp.
GAACCCGTTGAGCCGGAGTCAAATACGTTGGCGGGCAAGCTGTTTGCCGTCGACCCAAAGCATCCGTGCGCCGCCGAGGCCGTCGACGTCATCACCAACGCCGGCGACCACATCTGCGTCGACACCCCCGATGTGTTCGACCGGTTCCGCCGCGCGGTCACCGACACGGGGCTGTACAAGGACTCCGACCGGCTAGCGGTCAAAGACGACCGGCGACCGGTCAAGCAGTCCGAGTACCTGTACCAGGGCGACGTCACCGCCAAGATCAACGCGCTGACGCTAGAACTCGCCACCGCCGAGGAGACCTACCAGAAGGCCAGGCACACCGCCGACGACATAGCCGCCCAGCGCCAACAGTGGCGCGACCGCGCGGCGGCGTGCAAGGCGATCTGCGAGCAGTACCCGCAGTGGAGCCAGATCGACACCGAGACCGCAGACGGGCACGCCGACCGGCTGCGCGAGCAGTACGAGTTGCTGCTGGCCGACCACCCCGACCTCGAGGCGCTGAACGCGCGCGCCGACGAATGCTGGTCGCAGATCCAGAAATTCATGACGCGAAGGGGTGCGATCCAGACCCGCCGCGACAACCTCGATGAGCGCCGCACCCGGCTGATGGAGCTGCAGGAGCGGCTGTCGCCGGCGTTCGTGTCGGAGCCGCTGACCGAACTGCTGCACCGCTACGCCGCCGCACTGCCGGTCGCGCTGGAGCTGCTCGATCCCGAGCCGCACCGCGATGCGCTGTTCACCGCGATCAAGAAGGAGCGCGAACAACTGCGGGAGAGCCGGCGTCGCTCCTACGACGAATTGGCCCGCATCCTCAACACATTCGACACGTCGTTCCCCGACGCCATTCCCAACGACAGCGACGATTTTGATGAGCGCGTGCACGACTACGTCGCGCTGTGCAAGCACATCGACGAGCGCGAGCTGCCCGAGGCCTACGAGCGGATGATGCGGCTGGTGACCGAGCAGGCCCCCGACGCGATCCTCACGCTGCACCGCGTAGCCGAGCAGGAGGCGCGGCGGATCAGCGACCAAATCGACCGCGTCAACACCGGATTGGGCTCGGTGGAGTTCAATCGAGGCACTCGGCTGACGCTGCGGGCCACGCCGCGGCAGCTGCCCGCGGTCGCCGAGCTCACCGAGATCGTCCGGTCCATCTCGCGGCGCATCGCCGAGGTGGGGTTGGGCGACAAGCAGGCGATCCTCGATCAGTACGCCGACATCCTGCGGCTGCGCAACCGGCTGGCGTCCACCGCGCCCGAGGACAAGGCGTGGACGCGCGACGCCCTGGACGTGCGCAACCGGTTCACCTTCGACTGCGCGGAGTGGGACGTCAGCAGCGAAGAGCTGATCCGCACGCACAGCAACGCGGGCGACAACTCCGGCGGCGAGCAGGAGAAGCTGATGGCGTTCTGCCTCGCCGGCGCGCTGAGCTTCAACCTTGCGAGCCCCGAAAGTGCCGACAACAGGCCGGTTTTCGCACAGCTGATGCTCGACGAGGCGTTCTCCAAGTCCGACCCGCAGTTCGCGCAGCAGGCGCTGCAGGCGTTTCGCAAGTTCGGCTTCCAGCTGGTCATCGTGGCGACGGTGCAGAATGCCACCACGATTCAGCCCTACATCGACAGCGTCGTCATGGTGTCCAAGACCGAGGCCACGGGCCGCAATGCCCGACCTGTCGCGACAGTTGCGACGCGGACAATCTCGGAGTTCACCTCGCTGCGTCAAGAGATGCGCAAGGCGGACGCGAAGGTGCCGGCTGGCGTCTGAGACCGCGTATCAGCGGAGGTAGGTTTGACCCTCCCCCGGATATCCGCCGCCCTCCGTCGCGATGTGAACATGGTCGTAATGGTTGGCCGTGTCCCCGCCGCGGTCCGACATCGTTCTCTTCGAGCCGTTGGGCCTGTAGATGGTCTGCCTCCAGATGGCGTGATTCAGGCCGAAGCGCTCCGCGTTCTTCAGGACGTAGGCGAGCACACTGTCCCCGAGCGCTATCCCGGCCGCTGAGCGAGCGTTCGGGATCATCACGTCGATCGCCATCCCGTGCGGATGCCATTTCAATGAATCCGAGCGGACGCCGCCGATATCGAGAATCTCGGGAAACGCCGCGCTCACCGCGCGGGCCGCCAAGATGGTTTTCACCTGGAGTCCGTCCTCACGTGCCACGCCGTGAGGCAACGGCGGCGGCGGGGCCGGGGGACCAGATTTGGGCGCGATCGGGTGAACCGCTGCAGGCGGCAGGCTCGAAGGCTTTGACGCCGCGACTTCCTCACAGCATGAGACGTCGGTACTGATGTGCGGATAACTGTCTGCACCGACAACAAACAATGCGGCGGCAGAGACGACGCCCGCAGCTACGGACAACAGCGACCGTTGCCGCTTTTTGGCTATTGAGTGCCTTCCCACGATGCCGCACCATACCGACACGCCCGAGCGCGGTGAGCAACCCCTTTAGGTCGCCTTCATGTTCACCGTGATCTAGCCGCGATCTACCAAGATGTCCGACTGGCGCATGAAATCGCAGCTCAGGCGGGCCAGATCCGAGTACTTTCGGCGGACGTAAGCAGGGAGCACTACCCATCCAAAGTGGCCTGCGTCAGAAGCAGCTAACTATGTGACATTCAACAAACTCGGCCCCAATTGGTGATCGTGGCAACGGTACGGGTGTGAAACGTCAAGGGTCCCGACGGCGTGGGCGTGACCTGGGGATTCGAGGTTGAGCCGGCCAGCGATGGCGTGCTGATTCGACAGTGGGGCCGAACGTCGGCGCAACCGCCGCCTCATCTAACTGGGCAGCGCCGCGCGGCTCAAACTGGGCCACACCCGCAGTGCCCACCGCCGAGCGAGGCGGGCACGCTAAACCCCGCCAGCACGGCCCGCGCATTCAAGCAACTCCTCGAGGGCACCGTTGAAGCGGTCGGCCAGGCCCCACAGGTCATCCACCAGTTGTTGGCACGAGATGATGCCGACGTTGAGCTTGCCGCTGAGCGACATCACCGTGATGTTCAGTCCCGAGCCATGAAAGATCGGGCCAAGTGGATACAACGCTTTGATTTCGGCGCCCAAGAAATACAGCTTGTTCGGCGGCCCCGCCACATTCGAGATGATCACGTTGTGGATCGCGGTATGAGTCAGCGAGGTATGACCAGCCACGCCCAATACGAAGCCGAACATCGCGCGGGTAATGACTTGGGTCAAGTCGAGCACTAGCGACGGAGCGATAGCCCGACTGTGCTCCTTTGCACGGGTATCCGCTTTGGCGATGGCCTGCAGCCGTTCACCCGGATCCTGGATGTGAGTGTGGAGATTGCAGAACATCCCCGACACCTGATTGCGGCCCGGCCGATGAGACGTGTCGTGCACCGACATCGGCACCACCGCCACCAGCGGCTTGTCCGGCAACTCTCCCCGATCACGGAGGAACTCCCGGAGCGCACCGGCGCACAGCGCCAACACCACATCGTTGACCTTGACGCCGAACCGGTTCTTCACCCGTTTGACGTCCTCGAAGTCCAGCTGCGCCATGGCAATGTTGCGCTCGGCAGTGACCTCCGCGTTGAACCGCGTCGCCGGAGCGTTGAACGGTGCGGCCATCGCCGTGCCACTGCGGGCACGACTCACGGTATTGACGATCGTCGACAGCGTTGCGGGCACCGCTCTGGCGAGGTCCAGCGGACGGGAGATGAACCTCACCAGTCCGCCCGCGGCGATGTCGAGCCCGGTGGCGTCGCCGGGCCCGTCCACCGGGTCAGGAGGCGGAGAGTCCGGCTCGGGGCTGCACAGTTGCGTAAGCAGGTTCGCGGCGCTCACGCCGTCCACTGCAGCGTGATGCACCTTGATCAGCAGAGCGACTGGGCCGCCCTCGTGCGCATCCGTGTCGCCGACTCCCTCGATCACCCACATCTCCCACATCGGCTTGCTTCGATCCAGCTGAGCAGACACGAGACGCCCACAAACGTCGGCTAGTTCCCTGCGACCTCCCGGCGACGGCAGGGCGATCCGCTGCAGATGAAAAGACAAGTCGAAGTCGTTGTCCTCGACCCATACCGGGTGGTCCAGATTCAGTTGGCTGTCGGCGAGCTTGGACCGAAACTCCGGCAACGCCTTGATTCTCAACGCCAGATCGTCATGGATTTGATCAAAGCTGTAGCCCCCCGGAATGGTGGACGTATCCAACTCAACTACCGAGCACACATTTAGTGGCACGGTGGACGACTCTGCGTAGAGGAAGCTGGCGTCGAGGCCGCTTAGGCGTTCCATTCGACCCTGGTATGCCCGATGACCTCAGTGTCAAAACTCCGCAATTGGTGCAAGCCCGGTTCCCGTTTGGCGCTAACTCGGATCGGAAGTTGCCGCTCCCAGTACGTGTCCCGGCGGGCTCAGGGCCAGCGGTCGTCGCCGTCGCGCGCGCTTCCCAACCGTCGCGGTTGCTGGTGGTGTCGCGACACTCTTTGGTGACCGCCGACGCCCTCACGGCTGCGATCTACATGACTGACTGCGCAGAAGCACTCTTAAACGCAGCGGAGATTCCTGTGTGTCAGGAGTGCGCGCCATACTGCGTCGAAAGGAACTCGCTTGGCGGAAAGACGGGTCGTGATGGAAGCTCGCAAGAAGCATCTCAAGACGATTCAATGCCTCGCGAAGAAGCGCCGAACCTGTATCGCGGCGGCTGATCTGGCGGACTTGGAACTCGGTCGTGAACTGGAGGAACACTGCCAGAGGTTTTCGATTTCATCAGATGTACTGGCGCAGGAGCTGGGGCTTCGTCAGTCCACCACGGCGGAGTTACGAGGGCTTTCACAAGGGAAGGTCACTGCACTTGGTCCTGACGGGACCATTCCGTCGATATCCTATTCAAGGATTCCCGAGTTCTCGGAGAGATACGGCTCAGTGTCCAGAGTGATCGGACATGCTGGCTCTGGTCTCGTGCTGCATGAGTCGGGGCTCGGGCTGCAACCCTTCTACCGCAATGGCAAGCACTCCAGGCGGTACATATCCTGTGACCACATGCTCATGCGTTTCGGCGACGACGCATGGGTCCAAATTAAGGGAGTGCAGTTCGGGTACGGGGGTGCCGGACCAAGCCATGCGTACAGGGCTCTTCAGCTTGCTGGACTGTCGGAGGAGGTGTCTCGCGTCGTCTTTTTTCGTGACGGCATTAACCTTCTAATCGACGAGGATGGGTCAATTCGCGAGAGAGATTTTGGGGAGCCTCCTCCAGTCTTGCCGAGGCTAGCAACGGACGGAAGCCTTGTGGCGGTTGTTCACGGCTCCAATTGGCATGAGTCTGGCGTGAACCGAATGCGCAATTGGATCGACTACCTCGATCAAGCGGGCAACTCGCTGCCATGGAAACCTGGTCCCAGGCGGATCAGTTTGTATCCATCGCGCTTGGACGCTGAACGGGACGGGTTTGACAGCTCACCCGATGGTGTTCCGCAACTGGTTATTGAGCAGGGTGATCTCCAACTCTGGCTGATCGAGTTTGTTGAGGATGACCCTTCGGTATGGATACCACGGCAATTCCGGCGCTATCTAGAGATTGTGGATAAACTGCCCCAGATCATCGTTAAGAGCGATGACTCTCCACCGTTCCGGCGTTGGTTGACAAGCCACGCTCATCGGCGGCCGCGAGTCATCGAATTGGGCGAAGGCAAAGTGACACGCGTTCCGAAACTCGGGCAGGTATAGCGACATCACAATGTTTCCGCAACACGATAGTCCGGTGACCATTGTCGGGGCCTGTGGATTACTATGGCTTCTAATTTGGTTGAGCGCCCGTCACACGGTGGTTCGTAACTGGGCTATCGGAATCGCTGCTCTATACGCGATGCTTGGATCATGTGGTCTAGCGGTGGTGTACGCCGAACATGTTCAGAACGAACGCTGGTGCTCGGCAGCTTCGCCGCTATGTAAGAGCACGCAGTTTGACTGGCGATCGTGGATGCCCTTGGTGATTTCGCTAGCAATCGTCGGCTACGTGGCATTACGCATGAACACGCAGGAAGCGCAATCGTGGACGCAGAAGGTGCTCGAGAACGGCGCTCAAGCACCGTCATTTCTCTATATTATGGCGCTCATACTCCGCATGCAGTTAGTAATCATTGGTTTCATCGGTATGTCTGCCTTATTCTGGGTTGGCGATTCTAATTCAGGGCAATCTCTACTGACGATTTCCTTGCTGTTCCTACTTGTTGGCACACTATTCCTAATCCCGATCTTGTGGGTGGTCCTGAGCGTCAATCAGCTTGGAAAGTTTCTGAAAGCCTGGGGGTTTGTATACGGCATTGCGCCGGTTATATTCATAATCCTGTTGCTGTCGAATCAGAATTCGACATATCTGCTGAACACCTTCTACCGGCCCGGAGGTGACTCTCGGTATTTAGCACTGGTCCTCCTATTCGGATTGCTGTCCGCATATACCACCCTCGGAAAGGTGCTTGCCGGGAAACTCCATACCAATCTGGGGTCGCTGGAGTACTTGACTGCCGCCTGGACCGGGGCGGAACAGATCGACCCAGGACCAACGCTAAGCGCCCTGCGGCGAATCAAGCGTTCAGCGCACGTGGTTGCAGTAATCACGGCTGGCATCTCAATCGGTTTCATCCCGCCCGCACTCCACCTTCCTGATGTCCTCGGAATGATCGTCGGCGTCGGATTCGTGACGCTTATCAGTTATCTCGATGCAGAACTGGCGTCACGACAAGCGGACTGATGCAGTTCGCGACAAACTACGTGGCTTCCCGCTCGCTAGTGCGCAGCCGATCGGTGATGACGGTGCCGACCGTCTTGCCGTCATACGGGTGATCCGTCATGTTTCGACACACACTGCACAGCGGGGTCAACGCGTGTCGTGTGTTTAAGCGACAACTCGTTCACCTGCGGTGGAGGCCCGCTGTCGTTCACCAGACGACTCTCGTCATGGCTCTAACGTCGGCAAGCGCAGTTGTCGCTCACTACGCACGCAAACCGAACCATCCCGCGTGCCACGGCGACGAGCGTTGAACACGCCGTCCACAACCGCTGCTGTTGTTTCGGTAGTTCCCAATACGGGCTCGCTCGTCGGATCAAGCGACTCCACTTGATCCGCTCGGTGATCAGCGTGGCCAGGCAGGCGTGGAGGCTGCGCCGCCGCTAAAGACCTAGGGCCTGGGCTGCTGCCGTAGCGACTTCACCCCGCAGCGCCTGGATCGGTCGACTGCCTCGCACGTGGATTGAATTCGAGAGCAGAACGACATAGGTATCCGAGCCAGGATCCATCCACAGCGTGGTCCCGGTGAAGCCCGTATGCCCAAAGCTACCGACCGGAAAGACCATGCCTCGCGGCACCGAAAGGAACGTATCGATGTCCCAGCCGAAGCCGCGCAGGTCTTGTCCCTCGATCGCCGGATAGTTCGGAGCGAGCAACGGATTCTCGGTGTTTGGTGTCGTGGCGACGGCTTCTGCGGCGGCATCGTTGGCTGCTTGGAGTTGTTCTGCGGTATACCCGGGTTGCTGCGGAGTCGTCATCAACTCCAAAGTCGCTTGCGTCAGCGGAAACTCGCTCGGGCGGCCCGCCAGCCGATCCAGCAGGGCCTGCGCAAAAACGCTGACATCCTGCGCTGTCGAGAACACACCCGCATGCCCGGCCACGCCACCCATACGCCGCGCAGTCGTGTCGTGCACCGTGCCCCGAAGCAGATAGTCGAGATCCGGATTCATGCCTGGATCGGCTCTGCCGTCCTCGTCGATCGCTGTCGGCGCGATACGCGACAACAGATCCAGACTCCACGTATCCGCCGGACAATCGGCCACAGCACCCGGGGCCCACCCAATCGCCGCGCCCCTGATCTCGTGCGGCCCACAGGCTTTGGCCGCCGGCAGAAAGCGGGTGTCGCGCATACCCAGCGGCCCGAACACATTGCGCTGTACGTAAACGTCTTCTGCCTCGCCGGTGACCTTCTCGATCAGCGCGCCAAGCAGAATGTAGTTGATATCGGAGTATCGGAACACCTCGCCGGGACGCGACTGCAGCGGCTTCGTGAGCGCACGATGAATGCCTTCTGCCTTGTCGGCTCCATCGAGACCCCACGGATCTCCGAGCTCGACCTCGCCCGCTTCCCCCGAATAGTGCGTCAGCAGCATGCGAACCGTCACTTCTCCCCGCTGCGAATCGTTGGACGGGTTGAAGTCCGGCAGGTAATTCTGCACCGGATCGTCGACCTGCACCTTGCCTTGCTCGTAGAGCTGCATGACGACCGTCGCCGTGGCAAGGGGCTTCGTCAATGACGCCATATCGAAGATCGTGTCCTCGGTCATCGGCTCCGCACGTGCAGGCGACCCCTCGAGCCCCTGTTGGCCGTCGAGCTTGCGCATGCCGAAAGCCTTCTTGAACACGACCTTGCCGCCATGCCCGACCACAACCACAGCACCTGGCAGCCGACGCGCCGCAATCGCATCGTCGATCAGCTTGGAGACCGTTGCGAAGTCGGGCGTGGCAGCCGCAGTTGGTGGTGGTGGTGGTGGTGCGAGCACCGTCGATGATGTCTGCGTTGCCTGCGCGCTGTCGCTGACTACTGTCTGCGCTTCATGCCCACCCGAGCACGCCGTCGCGAGCACCAGCACAACAGCTCCGATAGCAATGGCCCGTCGCGCAGATGGCCGTGGCACACAACCCACATGAGCATCGTGTCACTGCTCGTGAGCAATGTCCGTCGAAACTGCGGGCCCGGTGTCCAGCGCGGTCAGCACGTCGCGCCCGACTACGCGGGTACTCCAGCAGTTGCATTGCGCGATTGCGTGATTCGCTGAACCACCGAGTCGACAGCGGATCGCAAGCCCGGCACGAACGCGTCCGACTGCAGCGTGCAGCTGGTATGTCCCGCATCGACGGTCACGGTATGCGCGTCAGGTATCTGGTGGGCCAGCCAACGCTGGTGCCGCGGCGGGATCACGCGGTCACGCAGCGGTATCAGCACCGAGGTCGGTACATCGATGTCAGCGATCCAGCGGGTGGAATCAAACCGGGTGATTTCGGCCAACGCCCCCAACATCGCCCCATAGCTCGTCGACCGCAGCTGCGCCGCCGCCCAAAGCCGGTCATTGGTCACGGCGTCGTCGGCGACAGGCAGCGGCACCGCGCCGGGCCGCCCGGGCTGCGGGCCGAAGGCGTCTACCAGCGCGGCCGAGACACCGGTCGATAGCCGCTCATGGGCCGCACGGCGGAATGACGCTGCCGCGGCGCAGAGCACCAACGCATCGACCCTGTCTCGGTGGCGCCGCCACACCTGCTGCGCCACCAGTGATCCCATCGAAAAGCCGACCGGGATGAACGTTTCGATTCCGAGCTCGTCGGCCAACGCGGCGACGTCGTCGGCGCAGTCCTCCAGCAGAAAGCGTGGCGAGTCGATACCCGCCCCGTGCCAGCGCTGGTCGAACACCACCACACGCCCGAAGCGACGCATCATCTCCAGCGATGGATACCACGTCAACAGCCCGGTGCATGCCAGCGCATGGAGCATTACAAACGTCGGACCGCCGGCAGTTGGGCCGGAGTCCACCACGTAGGTGCTGCCACGATTGGAAAGCTCAACCACGCGGCCGTGAGGCAGGCGGCCAACGGGAGCGACTCCGGGCATCGAGAACGACGGGAACGACGACGTCAGTCTCAGCGAACCAAGAAGCGCATCGATCACCGTGTACGGATTGGGGAAAGCGGACGCGGCCGCCGCTGAGTTGCCGCAATCGAACTCATGGAAATTGAGGCGAGATACGCTGCGGAGCAACGTGCTTGGCCGCAGAATCCTCAGCGCGCGAACCGCCTGCGCGGAACTCTGGGTCAAGAACACTCCGGACATGAAGCCATGTTCATCGCGGGAGAAACCGCGCGCGAGAGTAGCCGGGTACTCGATTTTCCCGGATCCGCTACCCGAAACACCGATCCGCGCCCGCGAGTAGGCTCGCAGCAGGAGGTCCGACTATGCGGAAACACTCCAACTGGATCATCGTCCTCGCCGCCATCGCCCTCATGGCCGTGGCGGTGGCAGCGCCCGCCAGCGCCCATCACGGCTGGAGCGAGTATCAGGACGAGCAGTTCGAAATCACCGGAACGCTCGTGACGCCCGTCAGCCTTGCCGGTCCGCACGGCACCGCCCAAATCCAAGTCGATGACGAGCGGTGGGAACTGGTGTTCGCGCCGTCGACGCGCACCGCCGCGGCCGGCCTGACCGAGGACGCCATCCCCGTCGGCGACACCGTCACCGCAAGCGGCCACCGGCACCTCGACGAGGCAACACTCGAAGTCAAGACCGAGCGCCTCACGTGGAACGACACGGTGTTCGACGTCTACCCCGAACGCAATTGACGGCTGAAGCCGCACCGTCACGCGTATGACCGACGCGCTCACCTGGCTGCAATCGTCCGCGCTGGGGACGTTGATGCGCGACTCCGGACCGTGGACCTACCCGGTGGTCAACGTGATTCATGTGTTCGGTGTTGCGACGCTGTTCGGCGCCGTGCTCGTACTCGACCTGCGGCTGCTGGGCGCGTGGCGGCGCGCACCGCTCGCGCCGATCACCACCGTCGCCGCCCCGATAGCGATGGCTGGATTCGGAATCGCCGCAGCCAGCGGTGTCTGCCTGTTGGCGGCCAACGCTGTCGAGTACGCGAACAATCCCGTTCTGCTGGTGAAGTTTTCGGCCATCGGACTGGGATTGGTCAACGCCGTCGCGTTGCGCCGCACCGCGGCGTGGCGGGCCGTCACCACCCGCGAGCTGTCCCGCTCGGAAGCGCGGCGGCTAGCGCTCATGGGTGGCGTCTCGCTGATCAGCTGGCTGACAGCAGTCGGTGCGGGACGCATGATCGGGTACTGGTGACGCGGCCCGGCGGGCCTGATCAGGCCCGCCGATGTGCTTACCGGCTTCGTCGTCGACGTCACGCGCCCAGCGTGCGCTGGATGTCGGGCTTCATCGCGTTCAACTGCGAGCCCCAGTATCCCCAGCCGTGGGTCCCGGCGCCGAAGTTGAACGTGGCGTTGCTACCGCCGGCAGCCAGGTACTGCGCCTGGAAATTCCGGTTGCTGTCAAGGGTGATGGTCTCCAGCAGCTGCGCAGGCAGATCGGCACCGCCCAACTCGGTGGGTGTGCCGTTACCGCAGTACACCCATAGGCGGGTGCCGTTGGCCGCCAGCCGCGCGACATTGACGGTGGGATCGTTGCGCTGCCACGCCGGGCTGCCACCGGGTCCCCACATCGCGCCCGCGTCGAATCCGCCGGAGTCGCGCATCGCGAAGCCCACCAGCGTCGGCCAGACGCCGGCCGACAAATTGAGGAAGCCCGACAGCGACCCCGCGTAGGAGAACTGCCCCGGATAGTAGGTCGCCAGAATCAACGCCGAACTGCCCGCCATCGACAACCCGACCACCGCATTGCCACTCGGCGAGATGCCCTTGTTGGCGGCCAGGTAGGCCGGCAGCTCGGAGGTCAGGAACGTCTCCCACTGGTAGTTGTAGGTCCTGCCGTTGCCCACCGCTGGGGCCTGCCAGTTGGTGTAGAAGCTCGACATGCCGCCGACCGGCATGACCACCGACACACCGGACTCGTAGTACCACTCGAACGCCGCCGTCTCGATGTCCCAGCCGCTGTTGTCGTCGCGGGCGCGCAGGCCGTCAAGCAGATATACCGCGCGCGGTCCCCCGCCCTGGAACCTGACCGGAATGTCACGGCCCATCGCCGCCGACGGCACCATCAACGTTTCGACCGGCAGACCAGGCCGCGAGTAGGCCTGAGCGGTGCCCGCGCCGCCCGCGACGCCGATCAGGCCCACGAGCAACATCGCCACCGTCAAGGCAGTCCAGAGCCGCCTGGCGCAATTGTGAACAAACGACATCATCTCTTGCTCTTTTCTTCTATGGCATCCGCAGAGCCGCGTCTGCGGTGTTGATCAAGGATCGATGGAAGTTGCCGTTTCTTCACTAACCGCCATCCAGGCCGAGCCCCCTGATCACAGAGCTGACCCGGACACGTCGTACCCATTCACGGGGCCGTTACACGAGCGGGATTTCTGCCCGATCGTCCGTGCGCGGATGCAGGCCGTGCTCGATGCGCTGGCCCGGACGCGGAGGGTTCGTGAAATCATCGCTGCTACAACAGTTTTGGACGCTTAGCAAGCATGGGTAAAGAGTTCGCAGATATTGACGTGATCTTGTCCCCTGGCCCATAGGTTGAGGTCATGTCATTGCTCGACATAGCACTTCTGCCGATCCGTGTCGGATTACACGTGGCCGACGCGGTCTTGCAGACAGTCGCACCGCCATCACCGGCTCCGCCGTCCGAACTCGTCGTGGTCAATGGGATGCCCGAAGGGGTGCCACCCGCGGCGCGCCGGCCCGAACCTGCGCTTCCCGCACCCGCCGGCTGGCCCTTCGGCGAGGACTTCCCGCGCACCTGCGGCACTGCTCGCTTCGCCGGCGGCGCGCTGTTCTGGACCGACTTCCTCTACGACGATCATGGCGCGACCGGCGTGCCCGTCGACATCCCGACCGGCGGGCTGGTGCCTCCGCGCGGCACCTACGTCTACCCAGACGGGCCCGCGGCCCGCAACGGCGCCGACATTTTCCGCGCCGCCGTCGGGCTCACGGAGACGCACACGTGGTGGCGAGTCGACTGGAACACGCTGCTCGACCCCGCCGTGCCTATCGCGCTGTTCACCTTCGACACCGACCGCGGCCAAGCCCCCACCGACGAGTGGCCTGCCGGAGCAGGCATCACCTCCGCCGGCATCGATTCGGCACTCCTCGTCTCGGCTGCCGGCGCACGGCTGATCGACCTCACCACACGGGCGTCGACCCCGGTAGATCACACCGTTGACGTGGACTCACGATCTTTCCTCGCGCGGATCCCGCGCTCATTAGTCGAGCCGACCGGTACCTGGACCGTCCGACTCGCGGCCGGGTTGGCGAATGAGGAGGGCGACGGGTTCGAAGACGTTCCCGCCATCCGCGGCGCGCTGCCCGGGCAGCCCAACGTCTACAACGTCGCCTTCCGCACCTCCGAGCAGGAGAAGGCGCACCTGAACTTCTGGTCCGATCAGGCGCAGGCCGATGCGCTCTCCGACGGCAACGTGTCCGCGTTCTCGCTGGCCGTCCCGTGGGATGAGCTGGCCGGTCGCCGCACCACCCACGAGCCCGTCGTCAGGGGCACCTCGACCCGGTGGTACGTCTCCTCGGTCGAGCTGGGCCAGGGCGTCGCCGAGACGAACATCCTTGGCACGGACCCACAGTTCCTCGGCCGGGTACAGCCCTACTCGGTGTGCCTGCCCGCGACGTACACGCCCGGCCGCAGGCTGCCGCTGACGCTGCTGCTGCACTCACTTGCGTTGGGCCAGAACCAGTTCGCCGCCATCGACCCTCGGCTGCTGCACCAGATCTGTGACGACCGCGACTCGGTGGTGGTGACACCGCTGGCCCGGGGTCCGTCGTGCTGGTACTTCGACGAAGGCGAGCTCGACGTGTGGGAGGTCTGGGCGCGGGTGGCCGAACAGCTCGGCACAGACCCCAACCGCACCGTGATCTCGGGCTACTCGATGGGCGGCTACGCCGCGTACAAGCTGGGCCTGACCTACCCCGAGGTGTTCGCCCAAGCGGTCGTGCTCGCCGGCCCACCGACCTGTGGTGTGCGGCTGCTGCCCGACGTCGACATCCCCGCCGACCTCGACCCGAACTCCCATTGCGCCCGGGAAGGCGACACCTGGGAACTGCTGGCCAACGGGCGGTGGCTGCCGTTCGTCATCGCACACGGAGTCGTCGACCAGTTCGTGCCGATCACCTCCGTCTTGGCGCAGGTGCTCGAACTGGACCGGCTCGGTTACCGTTACCGGTTCACCGTGTATCCGTTCGAGGATCACATCTCATGGGTGCTGGAGGACGAGTTCGACGATCCGGTCTCGCACATGGGCACCGGCCTGCGTCAGAGCGACCCCGGGCACATCACGTTCGCGTGGTATCCGGAGCTGGTACGGCCGGATCTGGGCATTGGGCCGCACCAGGTTTGGTGGTTATCGGACCTGACGGCCGATCCTGCGTTGGCGGGCGAGCGCGGGGCGGTCGCCTCGGTTGACGCGCGGTCGTATGCGCGGCCTGACCCCACGCGAACCATTCGGCACCGCCGCGGCGTCGAACCGGACCTTGACCTATCGCCCGGCCTGTATACCGAATTGATGTGGCGCACAGGGCCGGCGGTCGCCCCGATGCGGTTCTTGACGCTGACACTCAGCGGCGTCGCGGGCATCACCGTGGATGTCGCCAGAGCCGGGCTTGCGCCATGGGACGTGTCGACCCTCAACGTGTCGACCGACTCTGCCGTGCAGATCAGGCTCGCCGCGCTGCCACCCGAAGTGGCGGTATTGCTCGACGGGGAACCGACGGGGCCTCTGGTGCATGTGCCCGTCGGTCGGCACACGATCACATTGACCACGGCGTCGATGCCGTCACAGGAGGTGGTCGCCGCGATCTTTCGGGGATAGCCGCCTGCGGCCACCCTCGTCGGCTCGCTGCGGGTACACCGATGGGGTGCTGACATCGGTGGGACACGGTGCTCTCGACAGAGCAAGGCTGGTGCAGCTGCTACGGGCTGCGGACATCGAGGCACTCGTGGACATCCGCAGATTTCCGAACAGCAGGCACAATCCCGACGTCGAGATGAGCGCGATCACCACGTGGGCGCAGGAAGCCGGACTGGTCTATCGCTGGGAACCCCGGCTGGGGGGACGACGAAGGCTGCCTGCCGGTTCGGACCCGGAGGACGTCTGGTGGCGAGTGAAGCAGTTCGCTGCCTATGCCGCGTACACCCGCACCGCGCAGTTCGATGAGGCGCTGGCGGAGATGGTCGAGCAGTCAGAACGGCAGCGAACGGCCATGATGTGCAGCGAGGCGGTGTGGTGGCGTTGTCACCGTCGAATCGTCGCCGATGTGGCGGTGCTGAAGTTCTCGGTACAGGTCCGTCACCTCATGCACGACGGCCGGCTCGTTCCCCATACGCCGTCGGAAGGTGCGCGACTGCGGCCGGACGGCCAGATCGGCTGGGATGCAGGCTCAGACTGACCTGGACGAGGGACCTGGTTCGTGCCACGGTGGAGGCAGACCGCTTCCGAGGAGGTGCAGCACCGTGGAGCGAACCCAGAACGAGATTTCCGCCCACCAGGAGTGTCCAGACTGTCATGCGCTGACCGCAGACCTGGAGGCCCACAAGCGATGGCATTCGAGGTTGGTCCATGACATCGCCATCGCCGTTGACAAGGACGTGCAGCGACGAGTAGGAGCTCAGTAACCGCGCCGGCGTCACGGCTTGGTTATGCAATTGGTTGAAAAAGCCGCTTAGCCAAGAGGATTGGGCCAGCGCACAGCGCCGAAGCCCTCAGAGGAACAGCCGGCGAGCTGCACGTAGCATGTGTAACCCTCCTGAGCCAGGGTCTCCCCATTGTGGACGCCGCGGTGTCTTTCCGATGGAATATCAGCAGGCGAGGTCGACGTAGACCGTCTCATTGGTCACCGTGGTGACAAGGTCGTCGTCGCGTCCAGGTACACCGGAATCGGTGCGCGAGAACGTCTGGCCAGGGCGAACCGCGCTGACCGTGCAGTCCACCGCAGCGGTGTCGACGCGGCTCACTATGACGTGAAAGCCCTGCGCTTGCAGTTGGCTGATCGTGCGGTCGACCGGCGGTGGGCCGGACGGGGCCGCGGTAGCGGTTCCGGCCAGTCCGAGCGCGGCGGATGCCAGTGCACCCGCTGCGGCTGAGGCAAAGAGGATGTTCTTCATTTTCGTGTCCTTCTTGTGTTCGTTGCTTTCCTGCGGATTCGGTTGTCTCCCAAGACGTAACAGTGCAGCGGAAGAAACCGTCGGCTCGGATCGGTGGTTATGTGGTTCACCGACGCCACGTCGCGTCTGCGGCGGAGGATTTGCTGTCGGGCTATCCTGTTGTGGCCCCAGATCGGGCGATTCAGTTACGCGTCGCCGCTGTCGAGTTCAACGGTCTGGCAGACAACCTGGTTCACCAGCTTTGGCGCCGCCTCAGTTTCCTGATTCGTCCAAGCTAGGCGTGGCCGTCGTGTCGGTCATGAGTGGCGGACTACTTGAATTTGGTGCCGGCCCATAGCAAATGACAAGTAGCGCTGCTTGGCGCAGGCGGGCGCCAAGCGGCCCCCGCACGGGCTAATCGCATGAGCCGTCGTTCAGAGCTGCTCGCAGAGTCGCTCGACGAAGCTGGCCAACCTCGCGCGATGCGACCCCGGCCAGTAGATGCGTCCGCAGTCCGCGCAGCGGCTGAAATCGTCGTAGTGCCGCCGGGTCAACGGCTCGAGGCGGTCGATCACCTCGGCCTTGCTCACGCCGATCAGCCTGCCGTTGCACCACACGCACCGGCTAAACGGCGCCAGCCGTTGGCTCAGTTGTAGCCGTCGGATTACTTCGAGCGTCTGCTCCTCGGATGCTCGGAGTGGATGAATAGGCCATGCGTGACGGCGCGACGCTTCAACAGGGCCCGGTCGCGGGTCAACAGGATCCGGTGCTGGGCCACGCTGATGTCGACCAGTGTCTGGTCCTCGACGTCACTAGACCACCAGACGTCGAACCCGAGCACGCGAAGCAGCCGCGCCAGCCGACCGAGGTTCACGTCGATGACGAATCGCGGATCACGCAGCGGCACCGGCCTCAGCCGTGCAGTCGACCCGATGTCGAGCGCCTCGAACACCGGATACACCGCGATGCGGTCGCCAGATGCTGGGCGGTGGGCGAAGTCTTGTGCATTTCCGTTGACCACGACCAGGTCGACCTCGGTATGCGGGATTCCCATCGCCTCCAGCACGTCCTTGACGGTCTGATGTGGCCGGAACGGACGGCGCACGGTCAGACCGCGCGACTCAGCTGACAAGAAGTCGTTGAGTTCGGCGTATGCCCGGACATCCACGTAGCCGGCCATGCCTCATGCTCTCCGACCGATCGCCGACTAGTGTCGTGAATCGCTGATTCGGATGCAGTCGTTGGCGGCGCAGGACCACTATGCAAAGTGCCGGCCTCAGAGCGACAATGTCGCTCAAATTGTCAGGCGCACAATGTATCTAGCGACATTGTCGCTATGAGCTTGGCAATTGCAACATCGACCTCAGACCTAGGGCGACACCGGCACCGTCGTGACGGGCACCTGAACAACCGGCGCCTCGGGCGCTACTGGCGCAGCAGGCGCGGGTGCCGGTTCCGGCGCAACCGCAGGCGGCGTGTATGCCGGCGCCGGGGTGTACGCGGGTGGCGGGGTGTACGCGGGCGCCTGCGCCGGCGGCGGCTCAACCGGCGCGACCGTGACGATCGACGACGGCGGCGACACCGGAATCGTCGACGGCTCCGACGACGGAGGCGTAGTCGTCGGCTCAGTGGTCGTCGACGTCGGCGGAGTCGTTGTCGTCGTCGGCGTCGTGCTCGTCGTCGTGGTGGTCGGCGTCGTCGTCACAGTCGTCGTCGGCGTCGGGAACGTCGGCGTCGGGAACGTCGGCGTCGGGAACGGGTTGAACGGCGGGAAAATGACCACCGGCGGAACCGGGACCACCGGCACCTGAGGCGCTGGAGCCGGCCCTGGCGGCGGTGCCTGCGGAGCCGGCGCCTGCGGGGCGGGCGCGTTGTTGTTCACCGGCCCACGATTGGTCGGGACCCTCGTCACGGCCGGGGCCGCGGGCGGCGGCGACACCACCGCGACCGGCAACGCCACCGGATCCGGCTCGTGAGGCACCTGCGGCAGGTAACGACCCGGCACCGTGTCCGACTGAACAGCAGGTGCCGGCTGTGCTTGGACGTCGGCGGCTGGCCTTACGTTGACCGCGACCGTAACTGCCAGCGTCGCGAAGCTGACCACCACGAACCCCAGCGCGCTGCCCATCAGCAGCGTCTTTGGCGGCGGCGGCGCGATCATCGCGGTGTACGCCTCCTCGTCCTCCTGCTCGGGGACGAATTCCTCAATCGAATCAGCGGGCATCTCGTAGAAGTCCGGATCCTCGGCCTGCGAGTACGCCAGCTGCGGCCCGACCGCCGCGGAATCGCCGGTCGCCGGTGCCATCTGCGTCGCGTCGGCCGCCGCGGGCGCCATCTGGGTCGCGTCGGCCACCGCCGGCGCCATCATCGTCGAAGCCCCCGCCGGGAATCCGGACTCCTCGGCCGTATGCGCCGCGCCTCGCGCGATCGCGTAGCCCGCATCCGCAGGCACCTCAACCGGCGTCGTCGACCGCAGCTCGGCCGCAACCGATTCAAGATCCAGGCGCTGCCCGACGAGCATGATCCGATGGACCTCAGGGCCGGGCGCCTGCTGCAGCACAGCGGCACACGCGACGGCCACACCAGCCGCACCGATCGGCACCGACGCCAGCACCGACGTCGACTCCTCGTCCTCGCCGACCACGGCCAGCGACACGGTGTCGTCATCGGCCAGCAACAATGCGGCGTCCGCGCCGACACTGCGGGCCAGCGCCGCGGCCGCATCGGCCTCGGACACCACGTCGACGTTCTCCACGCCGGCGCTCAAGACGGTCTGGCGCAGCGTCTCGGCCTCAGATGCGTCGGGCAGACACAGCCGTGTCGCGGCCACCCGGTTGCCCGAGTCGGTCACCGCACGATAGGTGCCGACGATGGTGTCGGCCAGGTCGGTCATCGCGTCGTCAGGCAGGTCCAGCGCGTACTGGTCCAACACCTGTCCGCCCGAGGCGGGCGACCCGACCATCGCCAGACGAGCCACCCGTCCGGTGACTGCCACCCCGAGGACTACGTCCACGACCCACACTTCCCTTCTCGCAGCCTGCGCAACTTCCAAAACTACCGGGCACCCCACCTCGTTGCTTGTGCAAAGGAGCAAAAGTGAGCACCCTGAGGTGGCAACGCCTCGCGGCGTCACGTCAGAGAGGAAATCGTTACGTGAGCGACCAGCGTTACGACGCGCCAGCCACCGTCGCGGTGGCCACGACCGCCGCACCCGCCGTTGGCCGGTCGCCCCGGGTGGGCTACGTACCCGTCCGCGCGAACATCGTGCGCGACGGCGTCGCGGTCGCCTTGCTCGTCCTGGCGCTGCTGCTGCCGTGGAACCTCGACTTCGGGCTCGGCGTCCCCGGCAGCAACGGCCTGCTCTTCGGCGTCGTCGCCGTGGCGACATTGCTCGCCGTCGCCGCCGCGCTCGCGCCGCACGTGGGGCCGCTGCGGCTCACCGGCCCGGAGCCGGACGTCCGCCGCACCAGCCTGATCCGGTTGCTGCTCAGCGTCCCCTACGTGGTGGTCGCGCTCGGCTTCGTCGGGTACCACCTGGTGCAGACCGTTGGCGAGGGCGGAACCGGGCTGGTGCCGCCGGGTGTGGGACCCGGCCTGATCGTCGGCATCGCGGGCGCGTTGCTCGCGGCGCAGCCGCCGATCACGAGTATCACCATCCAGGACAACGGCTTTCGGCGCTGGTACGCGGTCGCTCGATCGCTCGGCGCGGTGTCGATCGCGCTCGCGACGCTGTCGGTCGCCTTCAATGTGTATTGGCGGCTGCGCTACCTGTTCGTCACGGACGCCCCTTTCGGCGGTCAGGACGTCGCCGTCATCATCACCACGCTGCTCTACGGCGCGGCGGCGATGATCGCGTTGGTCATCGCGTCGCGCTGGCTTCTGGAGAAGTCCGCCGCCGCGCGACTGGCCACCACGGCAGTGGGCGCCTCGGCCGCGCTGGCCGCGACGCTCGTGTGGATCCTTCCCATCGGCCGTGAAATCGACGCCTTCCACGGCATCGCCCAGAACACCTCGACAGCCGCCGTCGGTTACGAGGGTTATCTGTTCTGGGCTGCCGCCGCCGCGATCGTCGCGCCGACCACGCTGTACGCCATCTTCCTGATCAAGCCTCCGACGCTGGGCGCCTACCGCTCGGCTGCGCAGAAGTGTCTGACGCTCATCGCGTTCTGGGCGTTTGCGGCGGCCGGACTGCGGGTCGTCGACTACCTGATCGCCTGGTCGCTGGATCTGCCTCGAGCCCTGTACGACAGCGTGGCGATGACGGCGTTCAACGTGGTCACCGGGTTGATTGCGCGGTGGCTGTCACGCCAACTCGGTAGGGGCGAGGCGACGCCGACCGTCATCGCGGCGTTCTGCGGGGTGCTGTTCGTCTTCACGGTCGCGAACCTGGCCATCGGCGTCGTGCTCGCCCCGCGTTATGCAGAGCCGTCGCCCGACGCCATCTACGGCAACAACCTGGCCCAGCAGATCACCAGCACCTTCGACGTGGTCGTCTGCGCGGTCAGCCTCGCGGTCCTGGTGGCCATGCTGTTCACCGGTCCGCTGGCCGGGTATCTGGTGCGCCGTCAGGAGGCGAAGAGCGCTTCAGTGCCGCCGGCGCCATCGCCGTCGCCTGCGCCTTCGCGTTCGCCTGAACCTGCGACCGCCGCGGCGCCGACCATCGCGTGGCCCCCAAAGCCCTCGGCAGCGCCGAGAATTGTTCGCCTCAAAGAGGATTCGACGACGGTGCTGGAGGCTCCGCAGACGCTGCGGATCCTGCGCCGCGAACCGGCGTCCGAGGCGACGACTCAGATTCGGACGTCGCCGAATGATGCCGACAAACCCTCGGAACCCGAGACCGGCGACTAGAAGCCTGGCGCCGTATCACACATGCCACAGGGCAACATGCCCGCGGTCTTGTGATGGAAGTGACGCCAGTGCACGCCGGCGAAGGACCATGCGTCGATGTCAGAAAGCGACATCACATGCGATGCAGCAGTGATCTATGCAGCTTCGTCGAGAACACGTCCGGTGGCCAATGCGCGCGGACGCACGAAAACCAATGACCCGGAACGGACGACACCTATCGGCCCGGAAGGGGCGAAGCGGGCGATGCCCGCTACTCGCAGCGCGAACCCGGCTTTGGCCTGACGGTATCCGAGGCGCATCCCCGCTCCGGTCAGGAACAGAAGCCCCCCGACGCCTGGCAGAGCGGCATACAGCAGTACCGCGAGTGCCGGGGATCGCCGGAGTTCGTCGATGGTCTGCTGGAAAAACTCCCGCACGCCTACCGGAATGAGGCCATCGGCCCCTGAGCCCGCCTCGAGCAAGGGTGACTCCTGACCGAGAAGGGTCGTGGCAGCCCATCCGAGCGGTTCGGCCCCGGTTTCCCTTTCGGCCCACGTCACCCCGGGGATACCGGTTTGCAGTGGAACGACTGGCGATTGCAACGCCGTCAGAAATGCGTCGGCCGTTGCCGATGGCGCCATACCGCTGCGGCCGTCCACTCCTTGCCGTACTGGATCCACTCCGGGGACGCCGAGCAAGGCGGAAAGGTCGGGCTGCAGCGACGTGAACGCGAGGACCGCACCGGCGGCCGAGGTGGCCATGTTCTCAACCAGTGCGATGACTTGAGAAGTTGTCCCGACCAGACCGGCGACGACCGTCGAAACCGGGGCCATCACGTTCTGGACCGCCAGCATCCTCGGAGCCAACACGTCCGAAGTGGGAGTCGTCTCGACGACGCTAGGAACCGGCTCGACATTGGTGACCGGTTCGACCACGGTCGGAACGGGTTCGACCGGTGAGGCAACCGCGGCACCAGAGTCGTCGTTCTCGTCCGCAGTCTCCGTGCTGCCGCCCGGCTCTACCGTCGGGCTGTCCGCGCCGGTCGAAGGCCGCAGGCCTGGTGTCCTGCCCGAGCCGAAGTTGCTCAGGACGCCGTGAAGGGTCTTTCGCAAACTGTCCGTGATGCTGCCGACCGGGCTGCTCGTCGTACTGGGGGCGGGGCTGCTCGCGGTACCGCTGCCCTGGCTCGACCCGCCGTCGTCCGCGGTCGCACTGGAATCGTTGGCATCGGTATCGGCCGCGGCGATCGCGCCTCCGGAAGCCCCTATGAAGAGACCCGTAGAGAGCACACAGACGCCCGCGAAGCGCATGTATGACGAAGCCACGACGTTCCCCCACGGACCTAAGTAATGAGTCGGCAATCCTATGTCGCACCAGTGTCTCACTGGAAGAGAGCATCGGATACCCCGATCATCTGCATTCCGCTCCGTGACGGGGTTCCGCACCGCAGAGCAGTACGCCGGTTCGTCTGATGCGCACCGCTTTTCGCTGAGGTGTTGGTCCCGAAGCCGGTCGGTCGACGGGACGGACTTGTGCAATCTCAGCAAACAAAGAATAGGGAAACACCCGATTCCTCTGCGCGGGTATCGCCGTAGGTTCGCCTTAAGGCGGATCCCCCGATGGGGCTAGGTCTTTCAAGGTCAAATCAAGAGTGAACCGTCAGATGATTCGAAGCCCAATATCCGCGGCGTCCTTGCGCAGCAACAATTTGGGCGATCAACGAAGAAGTACCCGCATGAAGAAACTACTGGCCGGCATTATGTTGGCACTCACCCTCAGCGTCGGCGCAATCATTGGCTCCGCGCCTGCGTCCGCCGACGAGCTGAGTTATCTCACGGCAGTCTCCCGGATGGGCATCGTGCCCCACGACGGCAACTACGTCACGCTGCTGCGCTGGGGATACGCCGTCTGCGCGGACAAGTCACTGTGGATCCCACTGGATACGACGGTCAACAACCTCGTATGGGCCCCGCAGAACAACCTCACCTACGCGCAGGCCCAGGGTATGGCGATCGCCGCCAACACCTACCTCTGCTGACCGCGCTTCACCGTCGCCTTTGACGACCGCTTCGATCCGCATTGAAGGACAAACTCATGGCTTTCCCCCAGTACCCCGACCATCAACCGCCAGCAGTCCCGTGGCCCACCGACTATGACGATCAACGTCCTGAGCAGGGGAAGCGCAGTCCGGTGCTCGGCGCGTCAATCGCCGGACTTGTTGCGGTGCTGGTATTGGCGGTCGGCGTTTTGCTCGGTCTTCAGCTCAGCGGATCCGATCCAGTACAGCCGCAGCCCTCGAGCCCGTCGCCGTCCTTCGGTGCAAGCCCACCGAGCAGCGCGCCACCAACAACGGAACCTGAGCTTGCAACCATTGAGGCCGAGCGAAGGCGTGCCCTGGAGGCCGCGCGCCTGGACCGGTCGACGTACGAATCGGTGAGCGCGCGTGAATTCGCCCTCATGGCTAAGAATCCCGACTCCTGGGCCGGTCGAAAGATCGTCGTCTACGGGGTCATAACTCAGTTCGACGCGGCGACGGGGACGACGACCTTCCGCGCGGACACCGGGCCTGCTCCGGCGGCGGATCCTTACGACTACGACCAAAACACGTTCATCACTGCGCATGACGCAGGCATGGTCGCCAACTTCGTTGAGACGGACATGGTCACGATGTTCGTCGAGGTTCAGGGGGCCTTCACATACGACACTCAGATCGGCGGGTCGACGACCGTGCCATCGCTACAGGTCAACATCATCGAGACCACCAATCTCAGTTCGCCGTCGGCACGAGCGCTACCGCCATCGGTTGGGCCCGCGCCGCTGCCGGATATCGAGTCCGCCAGCGGAAGCCAACTACGCGCCATCGCCGCGAGCGATCAGCCGATCGTGTTTGCGGGACTCGCGGAGCGCTGGGTACCGCAACTGAGTTCCAAGCGGCCCGGACTGGTCGCCGAAGGACAAACGTGGACCAACGCGATGACGTTGGCCGAGCACGAACAGCTTCGCCAGACCTACCCCGGCGTTCGACTCCTGTGGTCCGGGGACTGGTCGACGTTCTCCGAATCCAATTTCTGGGTGACGATCGTGGGAACCGGCTTTCCGACCGCCGACGGCGCCTTGGCGTGGTGCACGAGCAGCGGATTCGATCGAGACCACTGCTACGCCAAGCTCATCAGCACCACCCATCCCGTCGACGGCAGCACCGACTACAACTAGCGGGCTGTCGACGCCGCACCCGGCCGAGGGGCGTGAACTTCGTACGGCGCGGCTCTCGGCGCCGGTAGCATCCAGCGCGTGCCGACGGGTGCTCGCGCCGAAGCTCAACAACGTCAGGTCTCGGGGCTGGCGGCCGCCATGACGGTTATCGCCATGGGCCTCGGCTATGCCATCTCCATCGGCGACCCGACATCCCTTTCGGCCAACTTGCAGGTCGTCTCGGCCGGCGTGCAGATCTCGGGAGCCACCTCAACGTTCGTCGCCAGCCTGGCCACCCTCACCATGGCGGCGGCGGTGCTCAGCGCAGGCGCGCTTGGCGATCTGTACGGAATGCGGCGCATGTACCTGGTCGGGATGTGCGGTGCGATCGCATTCAGCGCGCTGGCCGCCGCCGCGCCCATACCCGCTGTGTTGATCGTCGCCCGCGCCGGCACCGGAGTGACACTGGCGTTTCTGATCGGCCTCTCGCTGGCGATCACCAACGCGGTGTTCCCGCCCGGTCGACGGGCCGCGGCGATCGCGGCGTACTTCGGGGTGGGCTACGCCGTCGCCACCCCGATGCCCGCGATCAGCGGCATGCTGGCACACGCAATCGGTTGGCGCGCATGCTTTTTCGTGGTACCGGTTATCGCCGCGGTTGGCTTGGCTATCACGTGGCGGTACGTGCCGGAGACCGTGCGCGCCACTCGTCGGCTGGATCTGGTTGGCATGGCGTTGTTCGCGGTCGCGCTGCTGGCGCTGATCTTCGGCATCTCGCGGGTGGAGACCGGTTTCAACGCCGTCGGTGTCACCGCGATCGCGGTGGGCCTTCTGGCGGGCTTCGCGTTCGTCATGCAGGAGCTGCGCACGAAGGATCCGGCGCTGGATATGCGGGTCTTTCGCTCGGGGCGGTTCAACGCAGCCGTGACCGCCGGGGTGATGTTCAACATCGTGCTCGGCGGATCGATGGTCCTGCTGGCCTTCTACCTCGTCACGATCCGCAAGGAATCGCACGAGCTGTTCGGCTTACTGCTGATTCCGGCCACCGCAATGGCGGCGCTGGCGGCCACCGCCGCAGGCCCGGCCGCGAACCGGTTCGGCACTCGCACCGTCCTCGTCAGCGGGCTGACCGTGATGCTGGCCGGCCTGCTCGTGTTGAGGTCCTTTGACCTCGACACGTCGCGCACGGTGGTGTTCGTGACGACGGCGCTGATCGTTGTCGGCGGTGCACTGGTCACCACGCCGCAGGCCACCATCATGATGAGCAGCGCGCCAACGGATCTCGGCGGTGCGGTGTCCGCCGTCAAGAGTGCGGTCAACGAAGGCGGATACTCGCTCGGGCCCGCCCTTTTCGCGCTCGTCGGTATCAACCTCTTTCTCACCGACAGCGTGCACGAACTGTCCAAGTCCGGGATCACGCGCGCGGAAACACGCGAGGCGTTGTTGACGGCGCACGGCGGCCGCGGCGCACATCTGGTCGACCCCGAGCAGGCGCGTCTGGTGGTCGATCAGGCGACGCACAACGCGGTCGACGCGATTCACACGCTGAGTCTGGTCATGGCCGTGGGGCCGGTGGCAGCAATCATCCTGGCGCTCTGGCTGATCAAGCCCATCGACGCCAGATAGTTCGCACAAGAGCTTGCGCGGCGCCGAACTTCCGGCGCCGCCATCACATGCGCTATCACATTCCAGAGAGGGCTATGCCCCCGTTCTTGTGACGGAAGTGACTCCAGTGCACGCACATGCGATGCAGAAGCGCCGGCTGCTACTCCGCGAGCTGATTCACGATGCCCGCGAACACCTTTGGCATCGCCGCCGCCGCCGGCACGATCCGAGAGCGCACCGGCGCGTACTCACTTGCCTGCAACACCGCCGCCGTCAACAGCCGGTACCGCCGCGACATCCGGCGCCACTGCCGGTCGTAGTCACCCGGCCGATCCGAAACCACACACCCGACCAACAACTCCGCGCCACCAAACGCGATCCCCAACCCTTCACCGGTCAGTGCGTCGACATAGCCCGCCGCGTCACCCACTAGCAGCACCCGCCCGGCGACTCGGCTGCGAACCTTCTGCCGCAACGGGCCTGCCGCCATGTCCGGCCCGTGCCCATGACCTCGCACCCGCTCCCCAAGAGCGGTGAATCCCGCAAGATGGCTGTCGAATCCACCCCGCTGCGACGACAGAATCGCAATCCCCACACAGTCGTCGGCGACCGGCGTCACGTACGCCTCCGCCCCGGGCGCCCAATGCACCTCAACGTGATCCGTCCACGGCGCGATCTGCACATGCCGCCTTATCCCCCACCGCCGCGGCCCACGCGAAGTCATCTCCAGTCCCAGTGACCGCCGCACCGGCGAGTGCAGCCCGTCGGCCGCCGCCAAGTACCGCGCACGCAAACCAGCCGCAGAGACCGAATCCCCGTCCTGAGTGATCGAGCCGACGTCGCCCTGCACGATCTGAACCCCAGCCGCGGCGACCGCCTCCAAAAGCGCTGTGTGCAAAGCAATCCGGCGCACCCCAAGACCCGCGCCAGACCGGAAAGACGCGCTGACCTCTCGCTCCCCGTCCCGGTAGCGGATGCCCACGAACTCCCTACCCGGCGGCGACACCCCGAGACGCCCCAGCTGCCGCACCGTATGCGGCATCAACCCCTCGCCGCAGGCCTTGTCGATTGCTCCGCTGCGCCGTTCGACGACGACCACCTCGAGCCCCGCCCGAGCGCCGTGCAACGCGGTGGCCAGCCCCGCCGGGCCACCGCCAGCGACGAGCAAGTCGATCACGTCAGGCTCGCGAGCGCTTCGTTCTCGACTCTGATCCGCGTCCGAAGCAGCGCCGCGTTGAGCACCGAGAACACCAGCGCGGTGATCCACGCCGAGTGCACCAACGGCAAAGCGGCCCCTTCGGTCACCACCGCGACGTAGTTCGGATGCGGCACAACACGATACGGCCCACGAGAAACCCGGCTAGCGCCCGGCACCACGACCACCCGGGTGTTCCACTGCCGCCCCAGCGTGCCGATGCACCACCACCGCAGCGCCTGCGCCGCCAGCACCACCCCCAGCATCGGCCAGCCCAGCC
>NZ_DASSCY010000093.1:0-34467 GCF_035697385.1 Mycobacterium sp.
CCGCTGATCAGCCAGTTCCTGACACCGTCGATGCTGCGGGTCACCTGTTCGACAAGGCCGGGTACGCCCTCGATGAACTGGGTGATCACGAACGCGAGGATGCCGCCGACCACCGCGACACCGCTGAGCAGGACCAGGGCCACCGCGCCGCCGCGAGGCGCGCCGCGGCGATCCAGGAAGTCGACGGCGGGCAGCAGCAGGGCGGTCAGGATTGTCGCCAGCGCCACCGGCACCACGATCACCTCGAGCCGCTTGATCACCCACAGCAACGCGATCACGGCGGCCAGAATCACGAGCAGCCGCCACGCCCATGCGGCCGCCTTGCGGACGAGGGGTGTCACCGATTCATCGGCAACCGAGTCAACGGACGGGCCCGGTGGCATGCCGGTAGCGTAGCGGCCTGCCGCGTCATCTCCGCGGATCTCGGGAATCGGCTGACCCACGCTCTACCCTGTTAGGCGTGTCCCACGACGCGCCTGCGAGCGATGCCCAGGCGGGAAAGACGAGCCGGGGCAAATACTGGTGGCTGCGTTGGGTGGTCATCGCCGTCGCGGTGGTAGTGCTGGCCGTCGAACTCGTGCTGGTGTGGGATCAGCTGGCCAAGGCGTGGAAGAGCGTCTACTCGGCCAATTGGTGGTGGGTGCTGGCCGGGATCGTCGCCGCGATGGCGTCGATGCACAGCTTCGCCCAGATCCAACGCACACTGCTGCGCTCAGCCGGCGTGACCGTGCGGCAATGGCGCTCCGAGGCGGCGTTCTACGCCGGTAACGCGTTGTCCACGACGATGCCCGGCGGCCCAGTGCTGTCGGCCACGTTCATCTACCGTCAGCAGCGGATCTGGGGCGCGTCGCCGGTGGTGGCGTCGTGGCAGCTAGTGATGTCAGGCGCGCTGCAAGTTGTCGGGCTGGCGCTGCTCGGCCTTGGCGGCGCGTTCATGCTTGGGGCCACGAAAAACCCACTGTCGCTGATCTTTTCGCTCGGCGGCTTCCTGGCGATCGTGCTGCTGGCGCAGGCCGTGGCGACGCGGCCCGAACTGATCGACGGCATCGGCGTGAAGGTGCTGTCGTGGTTCAACCAACTGCGCGGCAAGCCAATCGACACGAACCTCGACAAGTGGCGAGAGACGCTGTCCCAACTGGAATCCGTCAGCCTGTCGCGCCGTGAGTTAGGGGTGGCGTTCGGCTGGTCGCTGTTCAACTGGATCGCCGACGTCGCCTGCTTGTTGTTCGCCTGCTACGCAACAGGCGGCCATCCGTCGATTGCCGGTGTGACGGTCGCCTACGCCGCGGCGCGCGCGGTGGGATCGATACCGTTGATGCCCGGCGGTCTCCTGGTGGTCGAAGCGGTGCTGGTGCCCGGCCTGGTGTCGTCCGGTATGACTCTCGCATCGGCGATTTCGGCAATGCTCATCTACCGGTTGGTCAGCTGGATCTTCATCGCCGCGATCGGCTGGGTGGTGTTCTTCTTCATGTTCCGGACCGAAAAGGACATCGACCCCGACGCGACGGTCGCCGAACAGCCCGAGCAGGCGGCGCAGGTCAGTCCCGACCCGGAGGCCAGGAAAGAGCCAGGGCCCGATCCGTAACGCGATAGGAGCACCGCATGCGACCTATGCCAATCGATAGCGACGAACGTACCCGTGCTGCGCTGGTGGCACTGGCCACCGACATCGTCTGCGTGGTGGTGTTCGCCACCATCGGACGGCGTAGCCACGCCGAGGGGCTGAGCCTGGCAGGCATCGCCGAAACCGCCTGGCCATTCTTGGCGGGCACCGGTGTCGGCTGGCTGCTGGCGCGCGGGTGGCGGCGCCCCGCGGCCGTGGCGCCCACCGGGGTGGTGGTCTGGGTTTGCACGGTCGTGGTCGGAATGCTCTTGCGCAAGGCCACATCTGCGGGCGTCGCACCGAGTTTCATCGTGGTGGCCTCGGTGGCCACTGCACTGCTGCTGCTCGGCTGGCGCGCCGCGGCGTCGCTCATGACGCGGCGCTGAACCGCGCTATCCCAGATCCGAATTCTCCGGCGGCTGAGGCGAAGTCGACAGCGTCAACGTCGCGCGCAGCCCGCCAAGTGGCCCGTCGGACAGTTCGATGCGTCCGCCGTGCAGCGCCGCCTGCTGCGCGACAAGGGCAAGCCCAAGTCCGGAACCTCCCTGCGCCGCAGTGCTGCCCCGCCGGAATCGGCCGAGCACCGTTTCATGCTCGTCGGCGGGCAGCCCGCGTCCGTTGTCGTCGACGGTGATCGTCATCATGTGGTGTTCGCGATGCGCGTTCAACACAATGCGGGTGGCCTCACCGTGCGTTATCGCGTTGCGCACCAGGTTGTCCACCGCCAGACGCAGCCCGCCGGGCCAGCCCCAGACGGTGCCGATGTCTTCGACTTCCACGACGATCTCGACCGTGCCGCCGGGGCGCATATTCTCGCGGGCCACCCGGTCCAGCAGGTCGGTGACGTCGATGACTTCACGGTCTTCTGCCTGCGCGAGTTGGCCCGACGCCAGCTGGCCCAGTGCGGTGATGATCGCCTCCACCCGGCGCTGCGCACGCGACAGGTCCTGTACGACCTCGGCGAGCTCCTCGGCGGGTAGATCGTGGATGCGCAGCGTGTCCAGGTCGGCGCGCATGGCCGTCAGCGGGGTGCGCAGCTCGTGAGCGGCGTTGGCGGCGAAGTCCTGTGCGGCCTGCAGCGAGTTCGTGGTGGCTCGTTGCGCGGCGGCCAGCCGGCTCAGCATCGCGGCCATCGCCTCCGACAGCTCCTCAGCCTCCCTGACACCGCGCACTTCTGGCATATCGTCGCTGCCCTTGCCCAACCGCTTGGTGTGCTCGGTCAGCTTTCGCAGCGGTCGGATCGCCGGGCCGGCAAGCAGCCAGCCAAGGCCCGCGGCGAGTAGCACGGTTCCCATGCCGATCACCGTGTAGAGCGGAATCCTGGCCGGGCTCAACAAGATACTGTCGGCGCGGATGCCGATCGACATCAGCACGCCGCCTTCCTGATCCACCGGAAGGGTGCGGACCCGGTACTCGACGCCGTTGACCTCAACCGTCTCCGTGCCGGGCTGCAGCGGCGGCAGCTGGAAGCCGCGCTGGAACACCACCTGCCCGGTGGACCGCGACCGTCCCGTCGTCAGCACGCCGCGGCGGGGGTCCTGCAGTTGCTCGGGGTACATGCTGGCGTCGACGATCGAATCAAGCCGCCGATCCAGTTGTGCCGCATCGTTATTCGCCAGCACCACCGATGTGAGGATGGTGAACACGGCGACGACGGCGGCGGCCGCTGCCGCCGATGCGATGGCGACCCGGGTGCGCAGCGACGCCGACCGGATAAGTCGAAAGACGTTCAAAGGTTATGACTCGTCACTGTGCTCGATGCTCGCCTCGCCTACGGCTCGTCTCGCAGCACATACCCGATCCCGCGAACCGTGTGAATAACCCGCGGCAAGCCGTCGCGTTCGAGCTTGCGCCGCAGATAGGAGATGAACACGTCGGCGACATTGGTGTCGACGTCGAAGTCGTAGCCCCAGACCAGCTCCAGTAGCCGCTGCCGGGAAAGCACGACACCGGCGTTCTCGGCGAGCACGGCCAGCAGGTCGAACTCACGCTTGGTCAGCTCGACGCGCTCGCCGTCGACGAATACCAGCCGCCTGGCGGTGTCGATGGTCAACGGCCCGACCGTCATCGTGTCCGACGGTTGATCCGAATGGCTCGACCGCCGCAACAGCGCATGCAACCGCGCCACCAGCTCGCCCAGGTCGAAGGGCTTCGTCAGATAGTCGTCGGCGCCCGCTTCCAAACCGGCAATGCGGTCGTTGACGGTGTCGCGGGCGGACAGCACGCAGATGGGAATGTCATTTCCCAAAGCGCGCAGCGCAGTAACCACGGCGACACCGTCGAGTTCTGGCATCTGGACATCCAGAACCAAGGCGTCATGCGATTCGTTGGACAGAAGACGCAGCGCCTCTTTACCGGTTGCCGCGACCCGAACGTCGAACCCCGAATGCCGCAATCCGCGGGCAACGGATGTCCTGACGTCCGGGTCGTCGTCGACCATCAACACCATCCGGCCGGTGCTCTCCTGCACGGATGGCCCCAGCCCAACTGCCACCCGGGTTACGGGATGGCAGGCGCTGGCGCCGTGCCGCAGCGGTTCTTCAGATCGACCAACGGCTGGCGAATCCCGGTCAGGTCAGCCTTCACCTGAGGATTGGCGTCCAGGTACACCTGGACGTCTTCGCGGATGTCGTCGCGATGCTGACCTTCGAGGCTGGTGAAGAAGAAGTTCACGTCCGGGTGCGTGAAGAGATAGGCAGACGTCGCGGCCGACACACCGGAAGCCACACCGGCAAGATCGGCAGCGGTGCAGTTCGGCGGCTCGGGTTGCGCCGACGCAGAGGGAAGGGCACCAAACAACATCGCACCGGCGACTGCGCCAGAGCCGAGAGCACCAGCTACCGCGCGCCGCGCGGTACGGGCCGAGAGCAACATGGACAAGCTCCTTCATCGGGAGTGTAGAGGCCGTAACCATTAGCGGTTATCGGCTTGGACCAACGTTAAAAAGCTAAGCAGAATTGACGCCGACTTTCTTGCCTTGCGGTTAACCAATCGTAAGAAAGTCTGAATCCGCAGCTCAGTGGCTTCACCTGCGACGCTGCGCGCGTCGTCGCGGGCTAGCCGGTGCTGGCCGCGACCGGCCCCGGAAGTGGTCCGGTGCCCGGCGCGACGGCAGAAACCGGCGACCGCCCCGCGGGCGGCGCGGCGCTGGGAACGCCGACTGTCTGCGCTGGCGTCACCCCGCCTGGCAAACTTGCCGGCAGCTGCTGCTGGGCACCCTGCATCAAACCCATCACCTGCGGGATGGTGATCGGCAGCTTGCATCGACCCGACAGGCTCACCAGCGGCTGCTGCAGTTGCTGCATGTCCTTGGCCACCGCGGGGTTGGCATCGAAGTAGTTCTTCATCGCTCCCAAGGACTGCGGCCCGCCCTGCTGCTGGGAGATCAATGTCAGCGCCTGGTTGGTCTGCGGGTGAGTTTCGAGGTAGTTGCCCGTCGAGGTCGCCACCGAGCCGATCGTCTTGGCGACTTCACTGGCCGCGCAGGGATCCGGCGCCGCGGTCGCGGACGGGGCGGCGTTACCAAGGAGAGCGGCCACCGCTGCGCCTCCGGCGGCCGACGTTGCGAACGCGGCGTACAGACTGCGACGCAGCGCCGTAGCGGTCAGCCAAGAACTCGAAGACATGGACAACTCCTAACGGTTTGCGAACGGTTTGGCACCACCGCAAACACCTCACGATCGACGGCAACAGGTCCCCGACCAGAAAGCCAGCCGAAACGGCCAGGCACATATTGCCATCCTTGCGACCTGGGAGGCTAACCGAAAGAGCAAACCCGCAGGTAAGGGACAGGAAGCCGGCAGCGCCGATAACGCGGCGCCGCTGGCCGCTGAGAAGCGTTAGAGCAGGGTTAGGGCGTTGCTGAGGCGGCGGCACCCTACCTCACGCTGTTGTACGCTCACTCACGCAACGCCGGGCAGAAAGCGGGGAGTTCGCTATCCAGCAGTTCATGATGCGCTTGAGCAGTGGCCTGCGCAGATATCGCTGGGCGGTGTTCGCGGCGTGGCTGCTACTCCTGGTGCCGTCGGTTTATCTCGCGATGAACCAGTCTGACCACCTCACCGGCGGTGGCTTCGAGGTCGAGGGGTCCCAATCGCTGCGCGTGCAGCGCGAGCTCGAACAGTACTTCCCCGACCAGGGGGCGTCTCCGTTGGCGTTGGTTGCTGCCCCCCGCGCCGATGCGTCGTTCGACGATATGAACACCGCGGTCACCGACCTGGAACGCATGGCCGCGCAAGTCCCGGACGTCAAGGTGGTCCCCAACGAGATGCAGCCGCCGCCGCAGCCGGACCGGCCCTACGTCATCACGCTGCAGCTGGATTTCGACAACACGGGCGCGGTCGACGTCGCCAAACAGCTCCGCGAAAAGGTCGGGGTGTCCGGCGATCAGCCCGGGCAGATCGAGAACGGCAAGGTCCGCCTCTACGTCATCGGCCAGGGCGCGCTTGGCGCGGCAGCGACGTCGGCCACCAAACATGACATCGCCCAGGCCGAGCAGTGGAACCTTCCGATCGTCCTGATTGTCCTGCTCGCGGTGTTCGGGTCGCTGGCGGCCGCGGCCCTGCCGTTGGTGTTCGGCATCTGCACGGTCGTCGTGACCATGGGACTGGTCTATCTGCTGTCGATGTACACGACGATGTCGGTGTTCGTCACGTCGACGGTGTCCATGTTCGGCATCGCGCTGGCGATCGACTACTCACTGTTTATTCTCATGCGGTTCCGCGAGGAACTACGCGCTGGCCGCGATCCTCAACAGGCCGCCGACGCGGCGATGGCCACGTCCGGGCTGGCGGTCGTGCTGTCCGGTCTGACGGTGATCGCCTCGGTCACCGGCATCTACCTGATCAACACCCCGGTCCTGCAGTCGATGGCCACCGGCGCGATCCTCGCCGTCGCCGTCGCGGTTCTGACATCGACGACGCTGACGCCTGCCGTGCTCGCCACGTTCGGAAGGTCGGCGGCCAAGCGCTCCTCATATCTGCATTGGTCACGCAGGCCGGAGACCACGCAGTCGCGATTCTGGACTCGGTGGACCGGATGGGTGATGCGGCGGCCGTGGGTGTCCGCGCTCGCGGCGACGGCGTTCTTGTTGGCCCTGGCCGCCCCGGCGTTCTCGATGGTGCTCGGCAACAGCATGCAGCGGCAGTTCGACCCGACCCACGAGATCCGCGGCGGCGTCAACGCGGCCGCAGAGGCGCTTGGCGCGGGAGCGCTGGGCCCGGTGCGGATTCTGGTGACCTTCCCCGACGGCGCGGCGTCTGCGGGGCAGAACGCGCCCGTCCTGGACGCGGTGCGCCAGAGGATGGCCCAAGCCCCCAACATCGTGTCGGTGGCGCCGCCGGTTTTCGGCACGGATCACCGCAGCGCACTGCTGTCCGCGGTGCTGTCGGTGGACCCCGAAGACATGGGCGCCCGCGAAACCGTCGATTGGATGCGCCAAGAACTCCCGCTGGCGCCGGGGGTGGAAAACGTCCAGGTGGATGTCGGCGGGCCGACGGCGCTGATCAAGGACTTCGACGACCGAGTCTCGGCGACGCAGCCGCTGGTCTTCGTGTTCGTCGCGCTGATCGCGTTCGTGATGCTGTTGGTGTCCATCCGCTCGGTGTTCTTGGCGTTCAAGGGCGTCTTGATGACCGTGCTGTCGGTCGCCGCCGCCTACGGCAGCCTGGTCATCGTCTTCCAGTGGGGCTGGCTCGAGGAATTGGGCTTCAAGCCGATCTCCTCGCTGGACAGCACGATCCCGCCGCTGGTGCTGGCGATGACGTTCGGGCTGTCGATGGACTACGAGATCTTCCTGCTGACCCGCATCCGGGAGCGGTTCCTACAGACCAACAACACCCGGGACGCCGTCGCGTACGGGGTGAGCACCAGCGCCCGCACGATCACCAGCGCCGCGCTGATCATGATCGCGGTGTTCATCGGGTTCGCGTTCGCCGGCATGCCGCTGGTTGCCCAGCTCGGCGTGGCCTGCGCGGTGGCGATCGCCGTCGACGCCACCGTGGTGCGGCTGGTTCTGGTGCCGGCCCTGATGGCGATGTTCGACGAATGGAACTGGTGGCTGCCGCGCTGGCTGGACCGCATCCTGCCGTCGGTGGACTTCGAGAAGCCGCTGCCCAAGGTCGACATCGGTGACTTGGTCATCATCCCCGACGACATTTCGTCGCTGGCGGCGCCTGGCTCCGACCTGCGGATGGTGGTGAAGTCCGCGGCCAAGCTGAAAAACCTTGCGCCCGAGACAATTACCGTCGCCGATCCCCTGGCTTTGGGCAACCACATCAAGGGCGGCGATGCACCTGCACGGCGCCCCGCCGCGGTCAGCGGCACCCGCCGCAATGGCACCAACGGTTCAACCAAGCACTGCCCACTGCCGGTGCATCCGGTGACCATGTGGCGTGGCAGGCTGTCGGTCGCGCTCGACGCGCTGGAAACCGAGGCGGATTACGACCGCGCCCCGATGGAGCGGCTCACCCCGGTGGAGACCACCAACGTCCAGCTGCCAACGGGCGACCGGCTGCAGGTCCCGACCGGCGCAGAAACGCTGCGGATGAAGAGTTACCTGATCATGTGCCGAAACCGGACCCGGGATTTCGCTGAGTTTGCCGATTTGGTCGAGTCGATGGAAACTCAAACCGCCGCAGTAGTGCTGGCCGGTATGGACCGGTATTACTGTGGACAACAGTCGAGAAAACAATGGGTCGCCACCCAGTTGGTGCGCCGGCTGGCCGATCCGCAGCCCGCGGACGAGCACGACACCAGAATGTCGGGCCCGGAGGCGGAGGCGGATTGGGCCAAGGTCCGGGAGCGCTGCCTGTCGGTGGCGGTGGCCATGTTGGAGGAGGCGAGGTGACGGTGGCACCCGAGACTCGGGGCGCACGCCGCGACGCAGTCTCCGCGCCGAGGCGCCCTGCGGCTGCGAAGCCCGCGAAGCGACCGTCGACCGAAGACCGGCCGGTGGAGTTCTGGCCGACCTCGGCGATCCGTGCGGCCCTTGAGACCGACGACCTGACCGTCTGGCAGCGCATCGTCGTCGCGATCAAGCGTGATCCGTACGGCAGGACCGCCCGCCAGGTCGAGGAGGTGCTGGAAACCGCGCGGCCATACGGCGTCTCGAAGGCGCTTTCCGAGGTGCTTCACCGCACCCGCGAACATCTGGAAGCCAACGAGTGCGCCGAGGTCGCGCGCCACATCCAAGCGCTGATGGAGCGCTCCGGTCTGGGGCCTGCCGAGTTCGCGTCGCGCATCGGCGTGCCGACCGAGCAATTCACGAAGTACCTCACGGGGACGACGAGTCCGTCGGCGTCATTGATGATCCGGATGCGTCGGCTGTCGGACCGGTTCGCCAAGATGCGGTCTCAACGTCCGAGCGGTAACGACTGATTCACCGGGAGATGCCGACCACCTACGTGCTGATCCCGGGAGCGGGCGGCGATGCGTGGTACTGGCACCGGGCGATGCCGCTTTTGATCGAGCGCGGTGCCGACGTGATCGCGGTCGATCTGCCTTTCGCCGACGACTCCGCGAATCTGACCAGCTATGCCGACATTGTGTACGACGAACTGACGGGCGTGGCCGGGCCGGTCATTCTGGTCGGTCAGTCGATGGGCGCATTCACCGCACCCATGGTGGCCAAGCGGCGCCCCGCGGAGCTGATCGTGCTGGTCAACCCGATGGTGCCTGCACCAGCCGAAGCGGCCGGACAATGGTGGGGCGCTACTGGTCAAGAGGCCGCGATGGTGCGCAACTTTGAGCGAATCGGGTTGGGCCGCAACACGTTCGACCAGTTCGAGGACTTCTTCCACGACGTGCCCGAGCCGGTACGCCAGGTGGCTCTGAGCCGGCCCCCACCTACCATGTGCGACACGCCGTTCGAGCAGCCGTGGCCGCTGGACGAATGGCCCGACGTGCCGACCCATGTGATCGCCGGAAGCGACGACCGGTTCTTTCCGTTGGAGTTTCAGCGGCGGGTGGTGCGCGAGCGACTCGGACTGGACGTCGACGTGATGCCCGGTGGCCACCTGATGGCGTTGAGCCAGCCGGAGGAATTGGTCGAGCGCCTCGAAGGTTACCGGAAAGCCGCAGGGGTATAGGGAAAGTCGATGGACATCGAACGCATCCTGCGGGAAACGCGCAGCGTCGCGATCGTCGGCGCTTCGGGCGATCCGCTGCGGCCCAGCTACGGCGTGTGGCAATACCTGAGGTCGGCCACCGACTATGAGCTGTACCTGGTCAACCCGACGATCACCGACGTCAACGGCACCCCTGCCTACCCGTCGCTGGCAGATCTGCCGGTGGTGCCAGATCTCGTCGACGTGTTCCGCCGCCACGAGCACCTGCCTTCGGTGCTCGAGGACACCATCAAGGTCGGCGCGAAAACACTTTGGCTGCAATCGGGTTTATGGCATGAGCAGGTGGCACGCGACGGCGAGGCGGCAGGTTTACAGGTGGTGATGGACCGCTGCCTGAAGGTCGAGCACGCACGGCTACTCGGCTAGCTGCGTATGACCGAGAATCTGGCGGCCGTCTACCACCGTTATCTTCAGTGCCTCAATGAGCGGCGCTGGAACGATCTGCACGAATTCGTCGAGCGTTCACTAGCAATTGCAACGTGAACAAGCGGCACCATTACCTACTCAGCCGCAACCACGGATCGCTAGCGGGAGTGAATCGGCGACACGTCGTCGACCAGCCAGCGGTCGCCCTCCTTGGACAACGTGACCCGCAGCGCGAGCACCGCAGTGTCGGACGGCTTGCCTGGCACGTTCTGCGTCCCACGCATGATCACCGCGACGCTGGCCGCGTTGGGCCCGATCGCCTCCACACCCGCGGACACCGTGCTGGCCTGAGCCGACACGTTCCTGCTCGCCAAATCCTTTGCGACGTTGGCGAATTCATTCTTGAACGCTTCAGCGCTCTTGGGTGACATCGCCGCGGTGGCGCGGTCGATCGACGCGGTCGGACTTTGTGGGCTGAACGTCGCCGAAGCCTCCGCGACGCTGCTGGCGATCCCGACAACTTGAGAGGTGTCGTTGCGCAGGTCGCGGTCGGGCGCGGTCCACCGCAGATAGCCGACGAACACGGCGGCCACCAACGCCGCGGTCGCGACCGCAGCCACCGCCAGCCGCAGCCCGGGACCGTCGTCGTCGGTGCCGACGGTCACCGCGTCGCGGCGGGCCAGCACGAAATTGACCACCACGCCCTCGACAATCAGCAGGCACAGCACCGAGCAGATCGACACCCACCACAGCGGCCAGGCCAGCGCGATACCGATGTAGACCAGTCCGGCGATGGCCGCCACCGGAGCGAGGATGTCGAAAGCTATTACGCGCCAACGGTTTCTCATCGGATGGGCTCCAGCCGCGATATCAGCAACTTGCCGTCCACATCGGTGACGTCCAGCCGCAGCGTCCACCGCACTGTCTGTGGTTTGTCCGTCCCTGCGCTCTCGCTGACCGACGTCGCCACCACCATCACCGTGTCGGTGCGCGTTGCGAAAGCCAACAGTTCGGGCTGCGGTTTGGGTGCCGGAGCGCCGTCGGGACCTGGTGGTGGGCGGTGAATCGACTCCACCGCCACCGAGTCGATCTGCCCGGTGGTGCGCGCCTGAAGCTTCTGCACCAGTTGCCGGTACGGCTCGACGGACGAATCGAAGTCGGCGTTGAGTTGGCCGACGGTGCCTTCGTGCAGCGTGTTCATGTCGGCTTCGACGGTGTCCTTGTTCATGTTGACCAGCACGCTGGTCCATTCGGCCGCGGTCTGCACGACGCGGGTGCGATACCGAAGCTCGTCGGTGTCGCTGCGATGTTGGATCCAGATCAAAGTGCCCAGCGCGATCGCCACAACCGCGATCACCCCAAGGACCGCCGAGCCGATGCCGTAGCTGGTGAACACGCCGCCGCTGTCTGTGGGCTCCTCAGTGGGCTCGTCTGGCATGGCCGTGAGGGTACCTGGCGGCTTTCTAGCCGACGGTGCGGTAGCGCAGCTGCACGGCCCCTGACGCTGGGAAAGCGCGGGTGGAGACCAGCCGAAGAGATTGGCGCTGGCCTGTGAACAGCGCAAGGCCGTCGCCGAGCAACACCGGATAGACGAGCACCCGAACCTCGTCCAGGTACGGCAATAGGGCGTTAGCCGCGCCGGCACCCGCGAAGACGGCGATGTCACCACCGTCGCCGGCCTTGAGGTCGGCGATCTCACGAGGCAGGTCCGCGCCGATGCGCTTGGCTGGGCCCCACGTCAGGTCGGGCTCGCCGCGGGAGAGCACCAGTTTGGTCACGCTGTTCATCAGTCTGGTGTGCTCACGATCGACGTCGCGCCCGGTCGGGCCGTTCTGCCAGTACGGCCCCAGCAGCCGGTAGGCGGTGTGCCCGAAGATCATGGCGTCGATCTCACGCAGTTGTTCGGCCATCAGCTCGTCGACGTCGTCGTCGGCCACATCGGTCCAGTCCAAGTCGCCGTCGGTGCCCGCCGCGTAACCGTCGAGGCTGACCTGGGTCGACAGAAATATCTCGCGCATAACCATGCAGACCCGTCGACGTGCGAGAACTGAGCGCCGCCGACACATCTGGAAGGATGTCGGGGTGAGTGTGGAAGCCATTCGCTCAGGAATTGATCTGAGCCACGTCGACTCTGATGCCCGCCCCCAAGATGATCTGTTCGGCCACGTCAACGGCCGCTGGTTGACCGAATACGAGATGCCTGCCGACCGCGCCACCGACGGTGCGTTCCGGTCGCTGTATGACCGCGCCGAGGAGCAGGTCCGCGATCTGATCACCGAGGCAGCGGCCTCGGGGGCGGCGCCAGGAACAGATGAGCAGCGCATCGGCGACCTCTATGCCAGCTTCATGGACGAAGCCACGGTGGCCGCTCGCGGCGTGAAACCGCTGCTCGACGAGCTGGCCGCCATTGACGAGGCAGGCGACGCCGCCGCGTTGGCCGCAGTGATCGGCGCGTTGCAGCGCACCGGCGTCGGCGGCGGCACTGGCGTTTACGTCGACACCGACTCCAAGAACTCCACCCGCTACCTGCTGCACATGAGCCAGTCCGGGCTGGGTCTGCCCGACGAGTCCTATTACCGCGACGAGCAGCACGCCGCGATCCTCAGCGCCTACCCTGGCCACATCGCGGCGATGTTCGCGCTCGTGTACGGCGGCACAGCCGACAACCATGCCGACACCGCCGCGCGGATCGTCGCGCTGGAGACCAAGCTCGCCGCCGCACACTGGGATGTCGTCAAGCGGCGCGACGCCGACCTCACCTACAACCTGCGCACATTCGCCGAGCTGCCCGATGAGGCACCGGGCTTCGACTGGGCCGGATGGGTGAGCGCACTTGGCACCGGTGTCTTCGGAAGCCGGGGGCTTCCCGCCGAAGTCGTTGTCCGCCAGCCTGATTACCTGACCGCGTTCGCAGCGGCGTGGTCAGGTGAGGACCTCGAGGACTGGAAGCGCTGGGCACGGTGGAGACTCATCCATGCCAGGGCGTCCCTGCTGACCGACGAGCTGATCGCCGAGGACTTCGCGTTCTACGGCCGTCTGCTCAGCGGCACCGAGGAGATCCGCGACCGCTGGAAGCGCGCCGTGTCGGTGGTGGAGAACCTGATGGGCGACGCCGTAGGCAAGCTCTACGTCGAGCGGCACTTCCCGCCGGGGGCCAAGGCGCGGATGGACGAGTTGGTGGCCAACCTGCGCGAGGCATACCGGGTCAGCATCAACGACCTGGACTGGATGACGCCGCAGACGCGGGAGAAGGCGCTGGCCAAGCTGGACAAGTTCACGCCGAAGATCGGGTATCCGCCCAAGTGGCGCGACTATTCGGCGCTTGTCATCGAGCGCGACGATCTGTACGGCAACTACCGGCGCGGCTACGCAGTCGGCTATGACCGCGAAATCGGTAAGCTCGGCGGGCCGGTGGACCGCGACGAGTGGTTCATGACGCCGCAGACCGTCAACGCGTATTACAACCCCGGGATGAACGAGATCGTCTTCCCCGCAGCGATTCTGCAGCCACCGTTCTTCGACGCCGAGGCCGACGATGCCGCCAACTACGGCGGTATCGGAGCGGTGATCGGCCACGAGATCGGCCACGGGTTCGACGATCAGGGCGCCAAGTACGACGGTGACGGCAACCTGGTTGACTGGTGGACCGACGAGGACCGTACCGAATTCGGTGCTCGGACAAAGGCATTGATCGAACAATACGAGCAGTACACGCCACGCGAGCTGAGCAACGGCCACCATGTGAACGGCGCGTTCACGGTGGGCGAGAACATCGGCGATCTCGGCGGGCTGTCGATCGCGCTGCTGGCCTATCGGTTGTCGCTCAGGGGCGAGCCGGCCCCGGTGATCGACGGGCTGACCGGCGAGCAGCGCGTGTTCTTCGGCTGGGCACAGGTGTGGCGCACCAAATCCCGCGACGCCGAAGCTATCCGGCGCCTGGCGATCGATCCGCACTCACCACCGGAGTTCCGGTGCAACGGCGTCATCCGCAACATGGACGCGTTCTACGACGCGTTCGATGTCAGCGAGTCCGACGCGCTGTTCCTGGAACCCGAACGCCGCGTGCGCATTTGGAATTAGCGCTCCCCCGGCGAACAGACGCAAATGCCCCCAATTCCGCTAGGAATTGGGGGCATTTGCGTCTGTTCGTCAGAACATCTGCCAGTCGGACGCACCGTCCGGCTGGTTGTAAAGCCCTGTGGAGTTCTTGATTACAACAGGGTCGCCGCTGCCGAAGTTGTCGTAGAACCACTGCGCGTTGGCCGGGCTGAGGTTGATGCAGCCGTGGCTGACATTGCTGTTGCCCTGTGCACCGGTTGACCACGGCGCGCTGTGCACGAAGATGCCGCTGTTGTCGATACGCACGGCGTCTTGAACCTTGATCTTGTAGCCCTCTGCCGCGGTGACCGGCACCCCGTATGTCGACGAGTCCATCACGATGTCGGCGAACCGCTCGAGCACGTAGTAGGTGCCGTTCTTGGTTTCGTAGCCCTTCTTGCCCATCGACACCGGGAACGTCTTCTCCAGCTTCCCGTTACGCATGATCTCCATCTGGTGCGTGGAGTTGTTCACGGTCGCCACCAGCGCATCACCGGTGCGGAAGCTCGACTTCGTACCGCTGGCGTCGATGTTCACGACGGTGTTCGCCGGCCAGAAGTCCTGCGGACGCCACCGCACCTGGGTGTCGCTGGTCCAGTAGAAGCGACCGGGAACCGGCGGGTTCGACGATATGTGAATGGCCTGCTCAGCCAACGCGCGGTCGGCGATCGGCCGGGCGAAGTTGATGTAGATCGGCTTGGCGACCCCGACCATGGAGCCGTTCGTCGGGTTGAAGGTCGGTGGCGCGAAGACCGGTTCCCCGACATACGGCGTCGGGTTCTGCCCGGCTGGAGTGCCCTCCGGAATGGGCTGGGGCGCTCCCAGCGGGCCCGCCGGCGGCGGGAAGAACGGGTTCGGCGGGGGCGGCGGCGCGAGAGGATCCGCAGGCGGTGCCGGCGGCGGGAACATGAACGGCTCCGCCGGTGGCGGTGGCGGAGCGAACGGGTCCGGCGGTGGTGGTGCCGGCGCGGCCGCCGGGTCGACCGGAGCGGGAGGCGGCGGCGGAATTTCAGGCTCTGCCTGCGCCGATGGGCCACCAAACACCATCGTCGACACCAGTCCTGCCGCGAAAATCGCGGTGGCCAGCTTCCCCTTCGTCCGCTGCCGCATACGTCACCTCCAGTCACACACAGCTTCGTCCAGTCTCGCACAGCGCGAAGAGCAGCTATCGCCAAGCGGGTGCTGCAAAATCCCCGACGATCTGCCGGCTAAGGCTGCTGAGCTGCTGTGTTCATCGCAGTGCGGTGGCGAATGTTACTTGTCACTAGTTGCCGAGGGAACGAGGAACAGGCCACGGGTGAACGCTACGCAGCCCAGCGCGACGACGATCAGCGCCGCCGACGTCGCCGTCATCGCGGTCAGTCCGGCGTTCTCGTAGAGCAGTCCACCGGCCAGCGAACCGGCCATGATGCCGACCTGAAACGCGGCGATATAGAGGCCTGAGGCGCCGTCAGGGTCGGCAGGGGCGCTGCGCATGGCCGCCGCCTGCAGCATCGGCGGCATCGAGGTCGACGCCGCGCCCCACAGCACGATCGCGGCGACGCCGACAATCAACGTCAGCAGGCCTGCCCGATGGTCGACCGCCAGCGTCGTCAGCACGGCGAAGGCCGTCGTTAACGCGGCGAGGCAGCCGACCACCGACGCCTTCGGCCATCGGTCGAGCGGACGGGCCATCACCGCCATCGAGACCAGGCCGGCGATTCCGAACCCCGCCAACAGCCAGGCCAGGTGCGGACCGTGCACTCCGACGACGTCGCGGATGATCACCACGATGAACGTGTACGAGATGAAGTGGCCGGTGACCCCGACCAAAGTCAGGACGGACAGGGTGACCAGCCTGCCGTTGCGGTGATGGCGCTCATGGCGGCGGATGGTCTCGATCGCGTCTTCGGACATCACCATTGGCGGAAGCGTGCCCCAGGCCGCGACGGTGACGGCCGCTGCGGCCGCGGTGACGACGACGACCGCCGTCCGCCAGCCCCACAACTCGCTCATGGCCGCCGTCAGCGGGTTGCCCACCACGAGCGCGAGCGCCGTTCCTGCGTATACCGCGGTGGTGGCGCGGCCCGCGTGGGTCGCGGGCACTAGGCGCACACCGATCGGCGCGACCACCGACCACATCAGCCCGTGGGTAAGCGCGCACAGCACACGGCCACCGGCAAGCACAGCGAAGTTCGGCGCCAGCGCCGAAATCAATTGGGACACAGTCAAACACACCAACGTCAGCAGCAGGGTACGACGCCGCGGCCAATGCGCGGTCAACCGCACCAACGGGACGGTGCTGACGGCCGCCACCAACGCATAGCTCGCCAGCAGGGTGCCGACGAGTGCCTCGCTGACACCCAGATCGGCGGCGATCGCCGGCAGCGCGCCCACCGGCACGATCTCGGCGGTGACATACACAAACGCGCCGGCGGCCAGCACCGTCAGCTGTACGGTGACCCGCGCCGGCCACGCTCGCGTGAGACTGTCGGCGGTCATCGGGAAGTCACGGTATCGACTGCGCGTTGCAGTGCGCGGAATCCGAACCGAAAGGATGCGTGATGGTTGCCATTCCGAGCGACTACGAGCACTTGCTGAAACGTCCGCTGTATGGACATCTCGCCACCACCAGGCCCGACGGCCGCCCGCAGGTGAACCCGATGTGGTTCGACTGGGACGGCGAGCTGCTGCGCTTCACCCACACCAGCAAGCGGCAGAAGTACCGGAACATCACCGCCAATCCGAACGTGGCGATGTCGATCAGCGATCCGGAGAACCCCTATCGCTATCTCGAGGTGCGCGGGGTGGTCGAGGAGATCGTGCCCGATCCCACGGGTTCCTTCTATCTGCACCTCAACGACCGCTACGGCGGGCCGCTGACCGAGCCGCCCGCGGACAAGGCCGACCGGGTGATCCTGGTCGTGCGTCCTACCGAGGTCAGTAAGCAGTAAGCGCAAGCTCCCAGCGCCAGATCGGCCCGTCTTCTGGGTCGACGAGTTCGCGGCTCCAGCCGAATCCCAGGCGGCGCAGCACGCCCGTCGACGGGTTGTCATGTGCCAGCGTGTTGGCGATGACCTTGGTGACTGTGCCGGTGGCCCTTGCCTTCTCGATGAGCGCGCCGGCCGAGGCGGTGCCCAGCCCCTTGCCGCGGAAGGCCGGGGCGAGCTCGTAACCGATCTCGACGACGCCGTCCTGCGGCGGGCCGACGAAGCCGCCTGAGCCGATCAACGCGTCGCCGGAGACGAAGAAGTGCATCCACCAGTCCCCCTCGTCCGGATGGTCACGCAGCCGATCGAGGGTGAAGCCGATGGACTCGGGGAACTCCGGCCAGCCGTCGGGCACGGCAGTGCCGATCAGCCGGCCGAACGCGGACAGGTCGGACTGCAGTGCCACCAGATGCGCGACGGTCGCGGGCAGCAGGCGAACATGGGTCATGTGATTGTTGCTTTCAGTGTGAGTCCGCTTGGCGGTGACGATAGCGTCGGCGCGGCGGTGGCGGAGGCCATCCGCGTGGTCCGGGCTTCGGGGCTGCCTAACGAAACCAATGCGATGTTCACCAACATCGAGGGTGAATGGGATGAGGTGATGGCGGTGGTGAAGCAGGCCATTGATGTTGTAGCTGCGGTGTCACCCAGAGTGAGCCTGGTGCTCAAGGCAGACATCCGGCCCGGATACACCGGTCAGCTCACCGCGAAGGTGGAACGGATCGAGCGGGAGCTGGAGGGCAAATAAAATTTTGCCCGCCTACTGAGCGACAACTCGGCGGCGATGTGGCGCCAAGACCCAACTGTCGCTCGCTACGCGGGCAAAACGAGAGCGCCTTTAGGTCGGCCTGGCCGCCTACTGGCAGTCAGGACCGCACCAGCCGCGCGATGGCCGCCGAGGCCTCGGCCAGCTTGGCGTCGGCCTCGTCACCGCCGTCGGCGACGGCCTGCGTGACGCAGTGCCCGAGGTGCTCGTCGAGCAGACCAAGGGCCACGGATTGCAGGGCGCTGTTGACGGCGCTGATCTGAGTGAGGACGTCGATGCAGTACTTGTCCTCGTCGATCATCTTCGCGATGCCGCGGACCTGGCCCTCGATCCTGCGCAGCCGCTTCGCGTAGTTCTCTTTTTGCGGCGAATAGCCGTGTGTCGCAGTCATTTCAGCCTCCCAGCATCTGCTTCATCTGGCCGATCTCGGCCTGCTGCGTGTCGATTATCGTTTGCGCGAGGCCTTTGGCGTCGACGTTCTCGCCATTGGCGATTTCGGCCTTGGCCATCTCGATCGCTCCCTGGTGGTGGCTGATCATCGACTGCAGCCATAGTGTGTCGAATCCCGCGCCGTTCAGCGACTTCAATTTCGTCATGGTGGCCTCGTCGACCATTCCGGCCATGGTGCCGCCGTGCCCGCCGTGCTCGGCACCGGTGTCGGTGTTTTCCTTCCACTGCACGAGCAACACCTTCATGATCTCGATCTCCGGCCCCTGGGCTGCGGAGATCTGCTTGGCCAGCTCGATGAGCTCCAGATTCGCGGAGCGATCGGTGACGAGCGCCGACAACTCGACGGCCTGCTGGTGGTGGGGAATCATGTTGGTGGCGAACGCGACATCGTCGGCGTTGAAGCCCGCCGGCTCCCCGGTGATGACGGGCTCGTCGGTTTGCTCATGGTTGGTGTGCTCGTCGGACGCAGGGCTGTTGCAGGACGACAGGAACAGCGCGGCGGCGATCGCGGCGAGGACCACGACCAAGCGAGCGGGGACGGACGTCATGACCCCAGCTTACCGGGTACCCCACCGGGGTATTGATAACGGTTTGGCCCGGTGAAACGCCGAAGGCATACTGAAACGATGCCCTCAGACCCCTCGGCTCCCGACATCAAGCCCCGCAGTCGCGACGTCACCGATGGCCTCGAAAAGGCCGCAGCCCGCGGAATGCTTCGCGCGGTAGGCATGGAGGACGACGACTTCGCCAAACCCCAGATCGGCGTCGGGTCGTCGTGGAACGAGATCACGCCGTGCAACCTGTCGCTGGACCGGCTGGCCAAGGCCGTCAAGGACGGGGTGTTCGCCGCGGGCGGCTTTCCGATGGAGTTCGGCACCATCTCGGTGTCCGACGGCATCTCGATGGGCCACGAAGGCATGCACTTCTCGCTGGTGTCGCGTGAGGTGATCGCCGACAGCGTCGAGGTCGTCATGCAGGCCGAGCGGCTCGACGGCTCAGTGCTGCTTGCCGGGTGCGACAAGTCGCTGCCCGGCATGCTGATGGCCGCCGCTCGGCTGGACCTCGCCAGCGTCTTCTTGTACGCCGGCTCGATCCTGCCCGGCATCGCCAAGATGTCGGACGGCACCGAGCGCCAAGTGACGATCATCGACGCGTTCGAGGCCGTCGGTGCGTGCGCGCGTGGACTGATGCCGCGCGAGGACGTCGACGCGATCGAACGCGCGATCTGCCCCGGCGAAGGGGCGTGCGGCGGCATGTACACCGCCAACACCATGGCGAGTGCCGCTGAGGCGCTTGGCATGTCGTTGCCCGGCAGCGCGGCGCCGCCGGCGACCGATCGTCGCCGTGACGGGTTCGCCCGCCGCAGCGGCCAGGCTGTCGTGGAGCTGCTTCGTCGTGGCATCACCGCCCGCGACATCATGACCAAGGAAGCGTTCGAGAACGCTATCGCGGTGGTGATGGCGTTCGGCGGCTCGACCAACGCCGTTCTGCATCTGCTCGCGATCGCGCACGAGGCCAACGTCAAGCTGACGCTGGAGGACTTCACCCGCGTCGGCGCGAAGGTGCCCCACCTTGCCGACGTGAAACCGTTCGGAAAGCATGTGATGACCGACGTCGACCGCATCGGTGGCGTGCCCGTCGTGATGAAGGCGCTGCTGGATGCCGGTCTGCTGCACGGGGATTGCCTCACGGTCACGGGTCAGACCATGGCCCAAAACCTTGCGCACATCGCACCGCCGGATCCCGACGGCAAGGTGCTGCGGGCGCTGGAGAACCCGATCCATCCCACGGGCGGCATCACGATCCTGCACGGATCACTGGCCCCCGAGGGTGCGGTGGTCAAGTCCGCAGGGTTCGACTCGGATGTATTCGAAGGCACCGCAAGGGTTTTCGAGCGTGAGCGGGCAGCGCTGGACGCCCTCGAGGACGGGACGATCACCGCGGGCGACGTGGTGGTGATCAGGTACGAAGGCCCCAAGGGCGGTCCCGGCATGCGGGAGATGCTCGCCATCACCGGCGCCATCAAGGGCGCCGGGCTCGGCAAGGATGTGCTGTTGATGACCGACGGCCGATTCTCAGGCGGCACCACGGGGTTGTGCGTCGGACACATTGCGCCAGAGGCCGTCGACGGTGGGCCCATCGCCTTCCTGCAAGACGGCGATCGCATTCGGCTGGACGTGGCGAACGGCACCCTCGACGTCGTCGTCGACCCGGACGAGTTCGAAGCGCGAAAGGCAGGCTTCGAGCCATTGCCGCCGCGCTACACCACCGGCGTGCTGGCCAAGTACACCAAGCTGGTTGGTTCGGCCGCGGGTGGCGCGGTCTGCGGTTAGGCGGCGGCAGAACAACGAAACCGCGGAGACGACCGGGTCGGTTGTCGTCTCCGCGGATTCACCCACGTCGGCTGCCCTAGTCGAACAACAGCGGGAACGGCGAAGAAAACGGTCCATAGATTTGCGGCGCCTGCACTGGCGGCTGGTCGGTGTGGATCTCTGCGTTGCCTGGGCTTTGGCAGATGGTCGCACCGCCGCCGTTCGCGCAGGTCCGCACCTCTGCCGCGGAAGCGTTCGGGGCCGCGGTGATTGCGGCGGCGACAGCTCCTGCTCCGAGAAACAGTGCGGCAAAGCGTGGTGTGGTGAACATTTAATTGCTCCTTCGTCGTGTTTTGCTTACGGCTTTGACGCTAGGTACGCCTTGGGCCGTCGTCTCCTGGTTCATATCGAACACAAATGCGTAGTGCGCGGCGCCACAATGTAATTCGCTACTATCGGCGTGCCGGCGTCGCGCTGGGTATGTAAATACCTTGCGTCACACCGTAAGTCGGCTTCTCTATGTATTGCATATGACTATCTTGCGCGCTGGCTGCGGCGCCCATACCGTCTGGGGTGGCAAAGGTGCCGCGGTGCGACACGCGCCATGTCTTTAATTCCCAGTCCAACAGCGTGATTCACGCACGCGCGGATTACCCAACGGACGGCCTGCCGGCAGAGGTTAGAAGCTCCATGCTCGACCCCCTTCGCCGTGTTCGAGTGGCCTGAATAACTCACTGAGCGTGGATGATTCACCGCCGGCGGCCTGGCGGGCGCGGCTGGGGCGAAGGGGCGGCCGGCCGGGTCGCCCCGGCCGGTCTTGTCGTGTCTGACTAGTGCGCTTCGGCGCGGGCGTGCATTCCTTCGGAACGGACGCGCATGCCGAAATACACAGCGTTCAGGCCCAGCACAGTGATCAGCAGACCGCAGATCACGTGCGACCAGATCATGCCCGCGGTTGGCGACGCGACAAAGATCCACGGTGAGGCGAACAGCCATAAACCGAAGACAGGAAGCGTCCACGTCATCCCGTGGGTACGGTCGAGCGCCGAGCCGAAACACATCGCCAGGACAGCGACAGTGATTCCAACGATCAGATCGTTGACGGTGATCCGCGCAAAGGCGTCGAAGCCGACGATATGCGGTGACAACGCAACGTAGATCGCCGTCAGCAACGTCAGGCCGAAGGTGGCCTGTGCGGTCATCGACTCCGCGGCGCGGTCGTAACTCGCGCGAAGAGCCAATATGTCAGGATGCTGATCGATTGATGTATGGGCCGTAGTCATTTCTGTTTCCTCTCTGTAGGCGGCAAGCAAATCTGGGGCTTGCCCGACCCCATGCATCAACCTCCAGATTACGCCCGATCTTGAGATGGCAGCAATCAAGATTCACAAGGTCGGATGCGTTCGTAAAGCGCCGGCAGAAACCCTGCGAGGTGGTTCATCTCCTGCGCGCAATGCACCATGAGGTCGCGTGCGCTCGATGCTGACGCACCCAACATCCGGCCGACGACCGGCCGAACGACCCTGCTCAGCATCGGCCTTGCGCCGCGCACCGCAATGTGCCGGCCGCCAAGCCAGAACCGTGATCGCATCTCGCTTCCGGCCGGCGTAGGGCGGACATGGTGGACGAACCAGCCGACATCGACCGGTACATCGCCCGATCCGAGCCGGGCACAGATCGCAACGTCGTCCTCGGGGACGGCGCCAAGGCCGAGTGTCGAGGGCGCCACGAACTGAATCGCGGCCTTCGCATACGTCGAGCCGAGGTACTCCTCGATGTTCGAGGTTCGGCCGACATAGCGGCCGTCGCCTCTGCCGTCGCCCCACTGTACTGACACGTGCGCCCGCGGATGCCATAGCTTGTAGCGCCGAGAATCACTGCCGTGCCATCCAAACCACCACGACCACATCGCCGGTGTCACACCGGGCATGTCGGTGCGGACCGAGACCTGAATGCCGCCATCCCGCAGGAGACCGTAGCCGTTCTCGGTCTGGTGGTACCCGCCATCGAGGATCGAGGCAGCCTCGTCGTACGCCAGTAACGTGGGTTCCGCCTGCGGGCCGTGCTCCAGCGCCTCAACCACATGCCTTGGCAGCGGCGCTATTTCGGGGTCGAAGAAAGTACCGAACGGCGTGTCGGCGTCTGCGCCGCGATAGCCCAGATAGCCGCGCATGTCACACGCGCCCCATCCAGCTGTGGAATCGCCCGTGCGGGTCGTATTGAGCGCGGACCTTGTCGAGGCGGGCCATGCTCTCGTCCGTCGCGAACTTGGCCGGACGCTGGCCGAGGTTCTCGTCGGCGAGCTGGATGCCGGTACCGAGATGCGCCATTGCCGCCATGTTGGAACGCGCCCAGTCGCAGTACTTTTCGTCGTCAGCCGGATCCTGCCAGACGGTGTAGAGGGCGAAATAGATGTCGGCCTCCAAGCTGTAGGCCATGTCCTGGCGCGCCGGCGACGGCCCCCAGTTCAGCCAAAGGAAGTGCGAGGGGTGCGGCGGCAGCGTCTCGATGATCCGGCGAACGCCCGGCAGGAGATCCGCCGCAGGCGCCGACGTCCACATGTTGTCGGTGGCGTAGCGGTATCCCGTCGGGTAGTTGCTCATCACCGCTTCGTACCAGCTGGTGAGATCGGCTGGGGCGTAAGGGATTGCGACGATCGCACGATCGCGCACAGGACAGGTGTCTAGCAGCGCGAGCGCCCGCGCCGCCTCGTCTTCAGATTCGGCGAACACCGGCGACGCCATCACGATGCCCGGCTGGTCGAGCCCGGCGCCGGGAACGCTGCGCGACGTGACGATTTGCAGCTCGACGCGACGATCCACCTCGGCGCTGATCGTGCGCGCCCACGTGAACACGTCGTCGGCCAGCCCGATCGGGTAGACGTACAGGCTGCTGCCGCAGACCGCCGGGCGTGGGTAGACGCGTAGGTGAAAGGCGGTGACCACGCCGAAAAAGCCAGGACCGGATCCGCGGGCGGCCCAGTAGAGGTCGGCGTGATGCTGCGCGTCGCAGTGGATCTGCTCCCCGTCCGCGGTGACGACGTCCACGCCGAGGACGCTCTCGCACGCCGGTCCGACGACGCGGCTGTTCCAGCCATAACCGCCCTGAAGCAGGTAGCCACCGATACACACGCCCTTGCAATGGCCGGTGGGGAAGAACAGACCTTGTGCGTCCAACTCGGCGGCCAGCACGCTCCCGCCCTTGCCGGGCCCGACGATCGCGATCATCCGCTCGGAGTCGACGGTGCACGCGTCGAGGCCGCTGACGTCAAGCAACATGCCGCCGTCGCGGACATGATTGCCCGCCCAGCTATGTCCTCCCGACCGCACGCCGACCTGATGATCGTTCGCGTCGGCATATCGGATCGCCGCGACGACTTCATCGGCGTCGTGGGCCTGCACGATCACCTCGGGGAAACGGTCGGGCGTGCGGGCGTTCCACACCGTCGCCCGCCTGGCTTCGTCGTATCCATCGTCTCCGCGCAAGAAGTGCCGTCCGGCCGGAAGTGATACCACGTGGAGCCTCCTAGATCCGGAATGTGGATCATTGTGATCCGGTATCCGAATCAATATAGTGGCGGTGTGCCGCGTCCGGAGGAAAATGACCGAGTAATTTACGGGCGCGACGAAGGGGTTCAGGTGCTGCGCCGCGCGGCTGCCGCCCTCGACGAGATCGCCGCCGCGCCGGGCCGCCTCCGGCTCGTTGACCTGGGCGCACAGTTGGGCCTTGCGAAATCCACGGCGCGCAGGCTGCTCATCGGGCTGGTCGAGGTCGGGTTCGCCAGCGTCGACGACCAGGGCCGCTTCAGCCTGGGCGATCGCCTACTCGGCTTGAGCAGCGCCGATAGCGCGAACCTGGCAGCGATGTTCCGGCCGACGCTCGAGGAACTTGGCCTGGCCACCGAAGAGACCGTTGACCTGTCAGTGCTGCATGGAAAGCAGATGCTGTTCATCGACCAGGTCGAATCGCCCCACCGATTGCGCGCGGTGTCGGCCGTCGGCGTCCGATTCCCGCTGGAGACGACGGCCAACGGCAAGGCCGCGCTGGAGTTGCTCGACCATGAACACCTTTCGAGCAGCAGCATCACGTTCGACCGCGACGAACACACGGTCGGCATCTCAGCGGCCGGCATGGCCCGACGTACGGCCGGTGGCCACATCGTCGCGATCTCCGTGCCGGCGCCAACGGACCGCTTCATCGCGAACGAGGAACGCATCGTCGCCGCACTGCGCGCTGCGGCAGATTCCCCCGCCTGGTCCCGCTGATATCCGGGGCAGCAGCGCAACTTCTGCGCGGACGTGCCGGCGCCACCGAATGCCGGTGAACCCGCTCCGGGTGCCGAGAGCTCGTGAGGGGTTCTGTCATTACCCCGCGATGCGTATTTATGAGTTCCCTATGCGTCTGGCCGGATTGAGCAGTCGGGTGCATAGCGTGAATGTCGATGACCGACAGTGATTCTCACGAAGCCTCGCCGGGCTCGCCAGTGTGGATGAACCGCCGAACGTTCGTCGGCGCGTCACTCGCGGTGGGGGGTGCGGTGGCAACCGGACCGCTGCTCGCGGGCTGCGGCGACGACGATGAGCGTCAGGACAACGGCCAAGCATCAGTAGTGCGGTTGCGCATCAACGGTGAGCAACGCGAGATCACCGTCGACAACCGGACGTCGCTGCTGGACATGCTGCGCGAGCGCGCGGACCTGCCCGGCACCAAGAAGGGCTGCGATCAGGGCGCCTGTGGCGCATGCACCATTCTGGTGAACGGCCGGCGGATCAACTCGTGTCTCACCCTGGCGGTCATGCATGACGGCGCCGAGATCACCACTGTCGAAGGACTCGAGCAGAACGGTCGTCTGCATCCGCTGCAGCAAGCCTTCATCGACGAGGACGGGTTGCAGTGCGGTTACTGCACCGCGGGACAGATCATGTCCGGCATCGGCTGCATCCGTGAAGGTCACACCGGCTCGGCCGCCGAGATCCGGGAATGGATGAGCGGCAACATCTGTCGATGCGGCGCTTACACCAACATCGTCAAGGCGGTCGCTTCCGCGGCGAGGAGTACCTAGCCATGTTCCCCTTCAGCTTCACCAAGGTGGCCGACGAGGATGCGGCGCTGGCCGCGGGCGAATCCGGGTCCCGCTATATCGCCGGTGGCACCACGCTGGTCGACTTGATGCGCGAGACGGTGGAACGACCGCAGGCCGTCGTGGACATCAACGGCCTGCCCTACTGGTCCATCGACCTGGGTTCCGCACGGCTGCGCGTCGGCTCGCTGGTGCGGATGTCCGAGCTCGCCACCCATCCCGGTGTGCGCACGCAGTTCCCGGTCATCGCCGAGGCGTTGGAGCTCAGCGCGTCGGCTCAGTTGCGGAACATGGCCTCCATCGGAGGCAACCTCATGCAGCGGCCCCGGTGCCTGTATTTCCGCGACGTCTCTGCCGACTGCAACCGTCGCACACCGGGGACGGGCTGCTCGGCAATTGGTGGCCGCAACCGTACGCACGCCATCTTGGGGGCGAGTGACCAGTGCGTCGCCACCCATCCCTCCGACCTCGCCGTCGCACTGGTTGCGCTTGACGCGCTGGTGATCGTCCGAGACAGCAACGGCGAGCATCCGATTCGGATATCGGAGTTCTTTCGCCAGCCAGGCACGACACCTGATCGCGAACACAACCTGCGGCCCGGCCAGCTCATCGTCGCGATCGAAGTACCGATACGGCCGGAGTCGCGGCGATCGGGTTATCTGAAGGTGCGCGATCGGGAATCGTATGAGTTCGCGCTCACGTCGGCGGCGGTCGCACTGGACATCGGCGGTGGGATCATTCGCGCCGCCCGAGTGGCCGTCGGCGGCGTGGGCACAGTGCCATGGCGACTACCCGCTGTGGAAGGCGCCCTCATCGGGCGTCCACCCAACAACGAGTTGTTCCGCAGCGCCGCCGCGCGTGCCGCCGACGGCGCTAGGCCGTTGTCGGAGAACGGGTTCAAGGTGGAGCTGATCAAGCGGACGGTGCAGCGGCAGTTGGCCACCGTAGCTGGCCTGCCATGACACGGCCCGTCCCTGCCGCGCTGCTGACGGGTCAGCCCGTCACCAGGGTCGATGGCCGGCTCAAGGTCACCGGGAAGGCACCGTACGCGGCCGATCACGCGATACCCGACTACGCCTATGCCGCACTGGTATGCAGCACAATTGCGCGCGGCGCCGTCGTGCACGTCGATTCTGCTGCAGCCCAGCGGGTTCCAGGCGTGCAGCGTGTCATCGCCGATTTCGGCGGGGTCACGCTTCCCTATGATCCGCGGCAGATCGCTTCGTTCGGCCAGCCGGTTGCCGTGGTGGTGGCCAACACGCTGGAGGCGGCCACCCACGGCGCGGCCGTCGTCGATGTCCGCTTCCGTATTGACGCGCTGTTGACGGATATCGATACGCCGCAGGCGGTTCAGGAGCCCGGCAGGACCGAAAGAGTGCGAGATTATGCCCGCGGCAACGCCGATGCCGCGTTGCGCGCCGCCACAGTCGTATCCGACTTGCAGTACTCGATCGCCCGCAACAACCACAACCCGATGGAAACCCCTGCCACCATTGCGAGTTGGGACGGCGACCGGCTCACGGTGTGGGACAAGGTTCAGGGCATCACCTGGGCGCTGGAGGCCTACTCCAAAGCGTTCGGGATTCCCGCCGACTGGATCCGGGTGATATCGCCGTTTGTTGGCGGCGGGTTCGGCGTTGCCGGCAAGGTCTGGCCGCATCAGCTGCTGGCGGCATTCGCGGCCCGGCAGATGCGCATGCCCGTCAAATTGGTGTTGAGCCGCAAGCAGTTCTACACCGTCGCCGGATACCGGCCGACCAGCAGGCAGCGGTTGGCGATCGGCGCCGACCGGTCGGGGCGCATCGACGCGATAGTCCACGAGGGTCGTACGGAGAATTCGCGCTACGAGTCATACGAGGACGGCATCGTCGGTGCGGCCAGGTTCATGTACAGCGCGCCCAACATGCGCTCGGTGTATCGCAGTGTGCCGCTGGACATCAATCCGCCGACGTTCATGCGGGGGCCGGGGACCACCACGGGCGCGTTCGCGCTGGAATGCGGTATGGATGATCTTGCCGTGCGGCTGGGGATCGATCCGATCGAGTTGCGCGCCCGCAACGAGCCCGAGCGTGACCAGTTCGAGAACGTTCCGTTTTCCACCCGGCGGCTGACGGACTGCTTCCGGCGCGGCGCGGCCGAGTTCGGATGGTCCCGGCGCAACCCGACACCGCGAGCTGTCCGCGACGGTGCCCAGCTCATCGGAATCGGCACCGCAGCAACGGTTTACCATACGCTGCGCGGTCCGTGTGCGGTGTCGGCGCGGATCAACGCCGACGGCACGGCCGACGTCGGGTCCGCCACCATCGACATGGGTCCCGGCACGTACACGTCGATGACGCAGGTCGCCGCCGACGCGCTGGGGCTGCCGATCGCCAGGGTCCGATTCAGCCTCGGCGACAGCAGGCTGCCGGAGGCACCGGTGCACGGCGGTTCGCGAACGATGGCCAGCGTCGGCTCGGCCGTCGCGCACGTCGGCAACATCCTGCGTGATCGGTTCATCCGCACTGCGGTGGTCGACCCCGGATCGCCGCTGAACGGGCTACGCCCAGCCGATGTTGCCGTCGCAGGCGGGCGCATGTTCCACACCGGTGACCCGGCGCGTGGCGAGTCCTACCAAGACCTGCTACGCCGCCGCGGATGGGAAAGCCTTGACTCTCAAGAGACTTGGTCGCCTGATGACGCCGATCAACGGTTTTCGATGCACGCCTACGGCGCGGTCTTCGCTGAGGTCGCCGTCGACGAGCTGCTCGGCACGGTGAGGATCCGTCGCGTCTACGGCTGCTATGACGCGGGCCGGATCATCAACCCGAAGCTGGCCCACAGTCAGGCCATCGGCGGCATCGTCGGAGGAATCGGGATGGCGCTGCTGGAAGCCACGCACCTCGATCACCGCGACGGCCGAATCGTCAACGCCAACATGTCCGATTATCTCGTCCCCGTCAACGCCGACGTTCCCGCCCTCGATGCGGAGTTCCTTCCGGCCGAGGACACCATCGCCGACCCGCTCGGAGTCAAGGGCCTCGGCGAGCTCGTGATGGTCGGGGTGCCCGCGGCCATCGCCAATGCGGTGTTCAATGCGACCGGCAAGCGCATCACCGAGCTGCCCATCACGCTGGACAAGCTGCTCTAACCCACGGGCGAGCCAGCGATGCCTCAACTTGTCGAGGGTGCACGACTGTCACCCACATTGGGTTTGGGCAGCCATTTCACGTCGAACGCGATGTTATCTACCTAGATACGAACGACCGTCAGTCCCGGGGATAGACGCCTGAGTTTTATCCGACCTTTGAGGTCTTGTTACAGACCGACGCGGTTCTCAGGACTAGTGGTTGTTCGCGCCATGGTCTCGCTTGGGCGAACCCTTGGCGAGAGAAGCCGCTTCGCCGACGCCAGAGCGTTGAAGGCCTACGCCGGATCCGCTCCCATCACACGCGCCTCAGGCCGATCCCTGTCGGTTACCCATCGCCGCACTAAGAACAACCGGCTCGCCAATGGCGGATGGATATGGGCCTTTTCGGCAGCGTCGAACTGTGAGCCCCCATCAGCACTACCGCCAGCGACGCGACCACGGAGACCGTCGTGCCGCCGCCACCCGAAACCTGTTAAACAAACTCCTCGGCCAGCTCTACCAGAGCCTAAGCACAGCCAAGTGCTCGACGAGAGCAGGGGATTCCCTTCTCTGATCGGCAATCCCGCCGCCTAATGGGTGTGCTCTCAGGATTGAGCGTGGGGGCCATAGCCGATCCACAGGGCACTGCCTTTGCACTCTTTACCACCCGCAGTGCGTAGTACTACGGTCGATAGTAGAGCAGAGCGGTCGGATTCAAAGGGGGCTGGGCTTGACACAGGCGACATCAGTGACGGTGATAGGAGGAGGCCTGGCGGGGCTAACCGCCGCGATCGCCTGCGCCGAAAATGGTGCCAAGGTAATCCTGCACGAGGCACACGGTGTTCTCGGCGGTCGCGCCCGCAGCAGCCCGGCTCCCTACATCGCCAACGACGGCACCCACGCGTTCTACGACGGTCCGCCATGGCGGTGGCTGGCTGCTCGCGGCCTGGTGGCACCCTTCGCCCGTCTTGGCGTGCGCCAGCTTGCGCGCGTGCGTATTCGTCATGGAGGACGACTGCGCCGCGTCCCACCGGCCGGATTTACCAGGCTGGTGACAGCAGGACGGCGCCATCACGCTCCTGTCGACGTCAGCTTTCGGGATTGGGCGGGCAAGCGTTTCGGCGAAGATGTCTGCCGAGCAGCAGAGGGCATGGTCGGCCCGGCGATCTATCACGCCGATGCGGGTCGGCTTTCCGCGGCGTTTGTCTTTGAACGGCTGCTTCGAGTCACCACACCGAAATTTCCGCCAGTTACCCGCTATCCCTGCGGCGGGTGGGCGGCGGTGATTGCTCGCATGGAACGTTGTGCGCGCGCCAGGAGTGTTCATATCGAGACCAATTCGCGGATCAGCGAGCTTCCCGAGACAGGCCCGGTGATCGTGGCGACTTCGCTGGACTCCGCACGGGGGTTGTTCAAGGATGAGACGTTGCGCTGGGAAAGTGGACGTGCGGCTCTCCTCGACGTCGGCGTCCGTCGTGATCGGCGAGATCCTTTCGCGGTCTTCGACTTCGATGAGGGTGCGATGATCGAATGCTTCACAAGCCAGGACCCTTCCCTTGCGCCGCAGGGCCACGACCTATTCCAGGGCGAAATCCCCTCGCGGTCTGGTGAGTCCAAAGCCGAAGGTATCGGTCGGCTGGAATCGTTGTTGGATCTGGCCTTGCCCGGCTGGCATGGCCGCGTCACCTGGCGACGCGAGCAGACCGCCACCTACCGCACTGGCGCCGTGGATCTGCCTGGCCAAACCTGGCGCGACCGGCCGCCGATCGACCAGGACAACGGGCGCTATCTAATCGGGGATTGTGCCGCCGCCCCAGGCCTACTCGCCGAGGTGTCCATCAACAGCGCCCTGATGGCAAGCCGACTCGCGACTAAGGGTGGCAACTGAAAGTGTCGGCTCGAGGTCAGCTTCGAGGTCGTTTGAATCGACATTCGGCGCAGATGACGACTCTCCGCGACACAAGGAAGGGAACAAGACACTGAACGTAAGCCGAGTGTGGCGGAGTCCGGTGTTCGCTAAAACGGTTGGCGCCTCATACGACTGGGCGATGGAGCGTAAGACCGCGGCTCGACGTTTCGGGCGAGTGGTGATGGGCGCCGATGTGGACCGTGTCTATCAAGCGATGGACGTGATCGCCGGGATGCCGGATGGTGCAGCGATTCTCGATGTGCCGTGTGGTGGCGGGATCGCGATGCTTCGTTTGCGACCCGATCAGCTGGTTCGCTATGTCGGAGTCGACATTTCCGCGCCGATGTTGGCGCGGGCGCAACGGCGTATTCCGACTGAGCATCAGGATCACGTTCGGATTGTCGAAGCCAGCATCGACCGGATGCCGTTCAGTGACGGCGAGTTCGATCTATGCGTGTGCTTCAACGGCTTGCACTGCGTGCCGAATCCCGGTGTCGCCGTGGCTGAGATGGCGCGATGCCTTCGAGCGGGTGGCCGGCTAGTGGGTGAATTCGCTGTTCGAGGTCAACTCAGGCGCGCTGATGCCTACATGACGATGCTGCGCGCAATCGGGACTTTTGGGCCGGCGGGTACCCGCGACGATGCCCAACAGTGGTTGATCGATGCCGGCCTGACGATCGACATGCTGGAATGCACTGGCGCAATCGCACATTTCGACGCACACCGCCCAGCGTGACAGTTCGAAGGCAGATGACCCCTTAGACCGCCAATAGCAACTCCTCTCGCAGACAATCTTCGAACGCGAAGTAGGCCCGGCCCCATCCGCCGAGGGCCAACCGTGTCCAGACCCGTCGAGCACTATGACCAACCTGGCCCCAACCGTTGACAACTAAAGCCATCGGAGGTCTGTAGCGGTGTTGCTGCGCATGATGGGCCGGGTCCGTCGGGGTCCGCGTCCAATATGGGGATCAGTGCAGCGGCGGGTTATCGAGTAGCGAGAGGAGATGCCGACCTATGCCCAGAGCCTCGTCGGCTTGAACTTGTGTCAGCTCCGGGTTGGATATGGCAGTGGTCACGAAGGCTGCGTCGTCGGCGAACAGGTTTAGGAAGCGGATACATACGTCGTCGCGGACTGCGAGATCGATTACTTCCCTGCTCTATCCGATCAGAGGGTTGGACATATCGGCGGCGATGATTTCGACAGCGGCCAGTCGGGCGGCAATCTGGGACAGTTCGTTTCGGGTTGCCCGGCCCGCGCTGACTACGCAAGACAGAATCGCGATTGAGTGCCGGATAACTATGTCGAGTGTGCATGTACCGCTTTGACAGAGCGTTTATTGCGTCGAGCGTGTGCCCACTGCACATATATTCGAAAGATCCTGCAGCACAGGCACACTTGATGGAGCCGGCGCGCACTCAACGCGCGGTCTCGACGTGCTGGTCGAGGTAGATCGCTCTGACAATGAGCTGCTCTAACCCACGGGCTCCTTGACGACCGCCACCGCGAAGCCGTCCCAATCCTTGGTTCCGACCGTCTGAATCGCCGCGGTGTCCAGCCGCGGGTTCTGGCCCATCATCTCGAGCATGTCGCGCACGGCGCGGGCCTGATGATCGTCGGCGGCCGGTTCCAGCACCCGCCCCATGCGAGCGATGTTGTCCACCACGACGACTGAGCCCGGTCTGCCCAGCTTGATCGCCCACTCGACGTAGGCGACGTTGTTCTCCTTGTCGGCGTCGATGAAGATCAAGTCGAATGTCTCGCCGCGGTCGGCTAGTTGGGGCAGTGTGCCCAGGGCGGTGCCGACGATCACCTCGACACGGTCGGCGACGCCGGCGCGCTCGAGGTTGGCCTTGGCAACCTCCGCGTGCCTCGGGTCGAATTCGAGCGTGACAACGCTGCCACCGGGCCCGACTCCGCGGGCGAGGTTGATGGTGCTGTAGGCCGCTAGGGTGCCGATTTCCAGCACTCGGTTCGCGTGCGTCGCCGTCGCGAGCAGCGCGAGCAGCTTGCCGTGTTGTGCCGACACCTCTATGGCGGGCATTCCCGCGGCCGCTGCGGCTTCCCGCGCAGCCTTCAACGCGTCGTCCTCGGTGCGCAGCAGCTGGTTGAACATCTCGTCAAGCGCCTTCGGATCGGTCACGGCGCCAACGCTACCCCGCTATCGCACACCCTCTTTGGCGTACATCACCCGCAGCACATGGCCCACCTCCGGGCCCATCACCATGCCGGCCAGGTCACACAGCGTGGCGACGAACTCCGGTCCATGCGGCGGCTGCGCGCCGCTGAGGTGGTGGGCGATCTCGTGCAGCGCCACCAGTTCCCGCAGCGCCCAGCTGGTCCGCTGCTCGGGCACCGCGATGGTGGCCTCGTCGCCGATGCATTCGTAGTGTGCCGCGCCGGCCCCGCGACGTGCGCGCACCGTGAGCGCGCGTGCGGCGGGCCATCGCTGACGGACGCCAGGGAGCGCCAGCACGTCGTCGGCATAGCGCTGCACAGCGGACACCGACGCGAACCGTGCCTCCGGCGGAAGGGTCAACTGCGTCCCGAAGAAGTCGACCGATCGGTTGCCGCGCTCGGCTGCCCGCTCGAAGAGCGTCCTCACGAACTCCTCCGCGGCATAGACCTTCGCGCGCTGGGTGTCGCGGGGCGTCACGTCTCCAGGGCAGAGCGAGAGCCCGCCAACTCCGGACTGCCGCCCAGCCGTGCCTTTCTGCCCGCGCGATCGCCTGCCCGTCGCGCCGCCGACGAGTACCCGGCGGTTGCGCTGGTGGCCCGCCAGGTTCCCCGCGCCGCTGATGTGTGACGGTAGAAGTCCTTCAGCTCGATGTCCTTGTCCCGCAACGCGATAGCCGTTCCGGGACGGCTGTCATGGTCTCTGGTGGCCTCCCGCTGGGCCTCCTCGCGTGCCTCGGTCAGCCGCTTGCCGATGCGGGCACCGAAGGCCAGCTGGAAGTTGATCCGTGCGGTGATCGTCGGCGTCGGCCGGTGGGCGCCGGAGGCGATATAGGCCTCGGAGGCCTTGACCATCTGCATCACCAGGCTGGCGTAGAGCGCATGGCTGGCATCAATGTCCTCGGCGAACCCGTACGCGTAGACGAATGTCGAGTTGGAGGCGACGTCGCACTTCACGTCGTTGGCGTTCGCGATCACCACGAACAGCTGGACATAGGTGCGCAAACCGCGGGTGCCCGCGTTACCGATGGTGACGGTGCGCTGCTCCGGCATCTGGGCCTTGGTGCGCTTGTCCGAATGTGACCTCGCCACGGCCAGGTCGATCGAGGTCGCCGTGGCCAACCGCTGGGCTGCGGCCATGAACGCCTCGGCCTCGTGCGGGTTGTCGGTGCCCTCGGCCTGGCGCAGCAGCGCGGCGATGCGCGCCAGCATCTTGTCGTCGCTCATGGCGCCAGGCTAAGCGAGGGGTCCGACGAGGGCGCTCCCGATCATGGGTGCGTCGCGTGGAGTTTTCCACAATCACAAGCCAGCAACGACAGTACGTCGGACACGCGGCAGCCGTACTTACCGTTGCCAGAGGCGCGCAATCGCGCACCGCGCTAGCCTGCGCGCGTTAACTGAAGGTGTCTCATCCGTTACGCGCAGTTACGGTCGTCGGAATCATACCAAAAGTATCATACGTTTGGCGGACAACTGTCCAATCGCGACAGAAAATTTGCTGTTTGCGGC
>NZ_DASSCY010000094.1:0-2681 GCF_035697385.1 Mycobacterium sp.
TCAATGTGTTCACTTCATTCTCCTTCAAATAGTGCCAGGGCAACGGTTGCCCATCGTCGCTTAGAAACTGAAAGTCGTTGCGCCGTCGCCGATCCACTCCCATAGCTGGACGGTGCCGCCGGCGTCAGCACCCGCGATGAAGTTGCCGGCGTCGAGCTTCTTGGCGTTGATGCAGAGCGGGCAAACCAAGTAACGGCCGCCCGCGCGCTCGTACCGGTCCATCAATTCGGGCAGTGGCGGGCAACCGTCACAGGCGGTGCCGACGCCAACACCCGGAACAGCGAGGCGCACAGCCTCTTTCGTCAGGAACATCATCGTCGGGCGGCCCGCCTCGGCGGCGCCGAGTGCCACCAGAAAGGCCACCGTCACGCGCTCGGGGTCCTCCAAGCCGGTCGTGAGGCTGATCGCGGCCTTGTTACTGCTGTTCACGTAGTCCTCCTCAAGAGTTGTCTGTCGACAAGGAGGACGGTATGGACGAATCGGGTCCGCGGAATCGGTAGTTATTGCCTACTTTGGCGCCGACACCGTACGGTTGCGACCCGTCAAGAGAGGATGCCCAACTCGCGAGCCTTACGGATGGCATCGCGTCGCCCTGAGACGTCAAGTTTGGCAAGAATGGCGGCGACATGATGGTCGACTGTCCTGACCGACAGGTAAAGCCGGTCGGCGAGTTCGGCGTTGGTCAGCCCCTCATCAATGAGCCGCAGCACCTCAACTTGCCGCGACGTCAATCCGGCGGCGTTTGTCAGAGTGGTCGAGCGACGACGAGCGGGTACCACCGTCAGACCGCTCGACCGCAGGTCGCGTCGGACTTTGGCGGCGACGGCAGCAGCACCCAGTCGGTCAAGCACATCGAGGCCGCGGCGGGCGAGACCGACATCACCGGAGTCCACAAGCGCGAGCGCCGCCTCATAAGGCATTGAGAGCCGGTGGAATTCATCGGCTGCCGCCTCGAAGGCCCCGTCGAGCAACATCCGATACGGCCCTGTAGCTCGATCGGCATCGATGCTGGGATCGATGCGGTGCAGCCACATCGCCAGATCACCGATCGCCATGTTGGCGCCATCAACGGGGCAGCTGTCGAGCAGCGTGCGACAAGCGTCGAGTCGGTCGTCGGGGGTACCCGTCAACCAAGCCTGTTCGGCGATCGCCGCCGCGGGAAACAAGCGCATGTGTTCACCAAATGTGCAGTAGGCCCGCCATGCGTCGTCGATACCGTCGACCGCCGCACCGTCGCGTCGAAGAGAAATGAGCGTCCGAACAACCAGCGGCCAGCTGCGGGCCAGTGGTGCGCTCGGACCGCCGAGCACGGTGTCGGCATCAATGGCCGCATCGTCCCAATCGCCCACCAGTAGTTCGAGTCTGGCGCGCACTGCGCGTAGCCACGACCAAACGAACGGCGCATCGCGTTCGACGCTCACCGAAATGCTGATGTCCAGCGGCTCCGCCAACTGGTCGAGTCGTCGCTGCTCAATGTCGAGTAATGCCAGGATGGTGCACCCATACGCGTGGATAGCATCCTCAAAGAGTTCGGCCGCCGCCCTGATGCTCGACAATATCCTGTCGCGCGCGTCATCCTCTCCGGCGAGCCCGCCACTGTAGCCTTCGATTATCGCAACGCGTATGGCGAGCGCTGGATCGTCGTCCTGCTCCACGCACTCTCGCGCTTGGGATAACAGCGCGTCCGCGCGTCTGAGATCGCTTGACATGACTGCGAAGTAAGCCTGCGTCGCGAGTGCATTGCCGAGTAGCCCGCGCGCTAGTTGGCTTCCGGGTGCGATCTGGCCGTCGAGTACGGCGACTGCTTTCGCTGCATGGTGTTCAGCCGTCGAGAGGTTTGCGTTAAACGACTCGTACAACGCCAGCGCGTGGTGATTCGCGCTCACCGACGCGGCGGCGCCCAGTGACTCGCGAAGATCCAACGCTCGCCGACGTGCCGCGATCGCGTCATCCAACCGATCGGTCAGGTAGTACTCATCGGCGAGCAGTTCAAGTAGCTCGGCTTCGCGGTCCGATGGCAACACACCGCCCTCGGACAGCGCGGTCTGATAGAACTCCGCAGCTTGCGTGTGCGCACCGGCTCGCGCTGCGGCTGTACCGGCATCGAACGCGGCGCGGAGGACACGTGTGCGATCGCCAGCGCCGAGCGCATGATGGGTCAAGACGGCCGGATCCTGTTGCGGCACCGTCTCATACGCGTGGATCAGCCTGCGGTGCACTTCGACTTCCGCACCTGGCGGGATGACGCTGACCACCGCGAGCCGGCATAGGTCGTGACGGAACGCCACGCCACGATCTGTGCGCCGGATGAGCTTGGCCTCATTGAGAGCGCGCAGCGCGGGCACGGTGACTCCGAGATCACTGAGAAGATAATCTGGGATTCCTTGTGGCGCGCATGCTAATAGGTACAGCACGTCCCAGGCGGCGACTTCTAGGCCGACGGTGCGGGCCAGAATCGCATCCCGCACGGTCGTCGGCAGATCTTCGCCGATGTGGTCGAGCATCTCGACGATGAAGAAGGCGTTGCCATCCGTAATGCGGTGTAGCCAAACGGGATCGACGGGACAGTCGCCGACCAACTCGGCGGTCGCTTCAAGGCTCAGCGGCGCCAACGCGAGGGTCGTCGCAACCGTGGAACGTGCGACATCGCCGAGCAGCGAGCGCATCGGATGGGTCACCCC
>NZ_DASSCY010000095.1:0-16316 GCF_035697385.1 Mycobacterium sp.
AGCGACCTCGTGCGACGACTGGGCATGGTCGGCTACATCGCCAAAGGACTGGTCGTCGCCGGTGCAGGCGTATTAGTCATCGTCGCGGTCAGTCGTTCGGAGCCCAACACGGCCACAGGACTCGACGGGGCCCTCAAAACACTCGGGGCCCAACCCCACGGCGCAGCGCTGCTGATCGCGGCCGGCCTGGGAATAATCACCTACGGCCTGTACAGCTTCGCCATGGCCCGATACACCAAAATGTAAGCGCGTCTGGCGGACTCGGGCGGTCCGCCGGTGACAACGTCAAAAATGCTGGGACATATAGGAGATCGGTCCGTCGGTTCCGGCAGCTACTCGTATGAACCGCCGGAACCTCGGTGTTCTGCGCGGCCGGCCGAGCACAACACCGTAGCCCAGGTATACCCAGGAGGCGCTGGGCCAACCGGGCCACTGCCGCCCGTGGTCATTGCCCGGCTATCCACAGAACGCGCAATAGAAAGCCGCGGTGCGCGACGGCCTACGCGCCGCGCCACGTCAAGGTCATGCCGACGCCCTCAAGCCAGCGGTTGAGGTCATAGTCGTGTCGCGCCAGACCGTCGATCGCGGCGACCGCGGTTTGTACCGCCTGTTCGCCCGCTTCGGGGGTCAGCAGACCATGCCGGACGGCGGTCAACAGCTCGTCCACATCGGACAGCTCAACCCCGATCCCGGTGCGTACCACCAAGTCCAGGTAGTGGTCCTCGGAGTGCCAGACGGTTGTGCCCGGCGTGTATTCGCCCACGTCCAGGTAGTAGTCCTGGTCGAGCTCATGGCCAGGGTTGAAGTGGAACACCGTCGCGCGTAAACCCAATGACGGCAACAGCCAGGACTCCATGTAATGAAATTGGGCCCGGCCCGGCGTCGGTCGCGCCATGTACAGGCCCCACGGCTCGACGGTGTAGACGTCGACGGCCCGCACGATGCCTTTCGGATCGGTATTGGTGCGGGCGCTCAGATCGAACGTTTCGTGTTTGGGAGCGTGGATGGTTAGAGGATAGGGCCGTTCACCCGCGCGGGCGACGGCGAAGGTCGATCGTCATCGGGCCCTTGCCCTCGGGGCGGGTGACGATCCGCAGCACAACTCCTGCGATCACGGACACCCAGAACCCGGTCCACAGCAGGGTCGCGGCGTCCCACCAGCTGCACTGCTCCGATGGGCCGTGCTTCGAGTAGGCGCAGGAGACGCCCATGGCCTCGGCGACGGCGTGCGGGCCTGGTTGGAACAGAAGCACCAGGCAGACGGCACCGAGAATCAGCAGCACCAGGCCGAGCAGGCGCAGCGCGATCCGTACGGGTTGGGGCACCGCGTCACGCTAGCGCGGCGGTGTGCTCAACGGGAATGAGTTTGTCGGTGTGCGCGCTTAACCTGGTGAATATGGCTTTCGCTACCGAACATCCCGTGCTGGCGCACTCGGAGTACCGCCCTGTCGACGCTATGGTGCGCACCGGCAACCGGTTCGAGGTGGTCAGCCCGTACTCGCCTGCCGGGGACCAGCCCGCCGCCATCGACGCGCTGGAGCGCCGGATCAAGGCGGGGGAGCGCGACGTGGTGCTGCTGGGCGCCACCGGCACCGGCAAGTCGGCCACCACCGCATGGCTGATCGAGCGATTGCAGCGGCCGACCCTGGTGATGGAGCCGAATAAGACGCTGGCGGCCCAGATCGCCAACGAACTGCGGGAGATGTTGCCGCACAACAGTGTTGAGTACTTCGTCTCGTACTACGACTATTACCAGCCCGAGGCGTACATCGCGCAGACGGACACCTACATCGAGAAGGACAGCTCGATCAACGACGACGTCGAGCGGCTTCGGCACTCGGCGACGTCGAGTCTGCTGTCCCGGCGTGACGTGGTTGTGGTGGCGTCGGTGTCCTGCATCTACGGCCTCGGCACACCGCAGTCCTACCTGGACCGGTCGGTCGAGCTGAAGGTCGGCGAGGAGGTGCCGCGCGACGCGTTGCTGCGGCTGCTGGTCGACGTCCAGTACAACCGCAATGACCTGGCGTTTACCCGGGGCTCGTTCCGGGTGCGGGGCGACACCGTGGAGATCATCCCGTCGTACGAAGAGCTGGCGGTGCGCATCGAGTTCTTCGGCGACGAGATCGAGGAGCTGTACTACCTGCACCCTCTGACCGGCGACATCGTCCGCAAGGTGGATTCCCTGCGAATCTTCCCGGCCACGCACTACGTGGCAGGTCCGGATCGGATGGCGCACGCGATCTCCACCATCGAGGCCGAACTCGAAGGGCGGCTTGCCGAGCTTGAGGGCCAGGGCAAGCTGCTGGAGGCTCAGCGGCTGCGGATGCGGACCAACTACGACGTCGAGATGATGCGCCAGGTCGGCTTCTGTTCGGGCATCGAGAACTATTCGCGCCATATCGACGGCCGCCCGGCGGGCTCGGCGCCGGCCACACTGATCGACTACTTCCCGGATGACTTCCTGCTCGTCATCGACGAGTCGCATGTGACGGTGCCGCAGATCGGTGGCATGTACGAGGGCGACATGTCCCGCAAGCGCAATCTGGTGGACTTCGGGTTCCGGCTGCCGTCGGCCGTCGACAACAGGCCGCTGACCTGGGAGGAGTTCGCCAACCGGATCGGGCAGACGGTATATCTGTCGGCAACGCCCGGCCCGTACGAAATGAGCCAGACCGGCGGCGAGTTCGTCGAGCAGGTCATTCGCCCGACCGGCCTGGTCGATCCACAGGTGGTGGTCAAGCCGACGAAGGGGCAGATCGACGATCTGATCGGGGAGATCCGCAAGCGTGCCGACCGTGACGAGCGCGTGCTGGTCACCACGCTGACCAAGAAGATGGCGGAGGACCTCACCGATTACCTGCTCGAGATGGGTATCCGGGTGCGCTACCTGCACTCGGAGGTCGACACACTGCGGCGCGTCGAGCTGCTGCGGCAGCTGCGCCTCGGCGACTACGACGTGCTGGTGGGCATCAACCTTCTGAGGGAGGGCCTCGACCTTCCGGAGGTGTCGCTGGTGGCGATCCTCGACGCCGACAAGGAAGGCTTCCTGCGGTCACCACGCAGCCTGATCCAGACCATTGGCCGCGCGGCGCGCAACGTCTCCGGCGAGGTGCACATGTATGCCGACAAGATCACCGATTCGATGAAGGAGGCGATCGACGAGACCGAGCGGCGCCGTGCCAAGCAGATCGCTTACAACACGGAGCACGGCATCGATCCGCAGCCGCTGCGTAAGAAGATTGCCGACATCCTCGATCAGGTATATAGGGAGGCCAGTGACGATGAAGCCGTGGAGGTCGGTGGTTCGGGTCGTAACGCGTCTCGAGGCCGTCGCGCACAGGGTGAACCGGGCCGCGCGGTCAGCGCAGGCATCGTGGAAGGCCGCGACACCACCAACATGCCGCGGGCTGAACTCGCCGACCTGATCAAGGAACTCACCGACCAAATGATGGCTGCCGCACGGGATTTGCAGTTCGAGTTGGCCGCCCGCATTCGCGACGAGATCCACGACCTGAAGAAGGAACTGCGCGGCATGGACGCCGCAGGTCTGAAGTGAGGTTTCGGAGCATGCGCGCGGTCGATCTGGCGTGAAGCACCATCGGCATGGCAACGCGGCCCCACGATGCGCTGCTCGAAATCTACCGGCGCTTCGGCCCGGTATCCACCTTGGGCTTTGGGCCATTTCGCTACGTGTATCTGCTTGGCCAAACGGGTCAACTTCGTGGTCGTGGATACGTTGTCGCAGTTCATCGACGGCAATGAGAACGATCCCGGCATGTGTTGGGAGTTCTACGAACAAAAGGCCCGTCCCACACCACCGAGATGACAGCATGGGACGGGCCCGTCGACTAAGTTGCGGCCCAACCAACTCCCGAGAAACCTGATTGATCAATGTCTACGGGCGGGACGCATACCAGGGTCCAGTGATGATTGTTCGGGCAATAGAACGAGTCGATGTTGGCCCACATGTTGAGCGTGCGGTTCACCCACATACACATCCAGATGAATCCCCACAACGCGCCGCATTCAGGGCACACCCGGTCGTCGTCCTGCCCGTCGCTGAACCGCTCATGGCCGCCGTCGTTAAACAGCGACCAGTTCGGGTCTTTCTTGAACATGTCGCACAGAGCATCGGCAATCGCTGGAACCGCCCACGTCTGCCCTCCGTCTGAGATGAGTTCAGTCATGCTTCCTCCAGATACGAAGAAGGCCCCCGGCCAGAGGTAGCCGAGGGCACAAAATAGGCCACGAGGTCATACACCTCACAGCCGAAGCGAGCATATCAACCCATGTCAAACGCGGCCCGTCGACTGGAAGCGGCAGGATTCGTCATCGTCAACCCGGATGACACCTGCGCGGCGGTAGACGCTTGGTAGTCAGGGTGTAAAGCCGTACGTGCGCATTCGCAAGTGTTCGCATGCCGGCGCGCAGCATGCTCATCTTCAGTCCATATGTCACCCACCGGTTGCCCGAGCTGTGGCCAGAACCGCTGAGGTTCAACCCCACCCGGTGGGATCCGGCAGGGCCCGAGTATCGCAAGCCTGGACCGCACGAGTTCTTGCCATTCGGCGGCGGACCGCACCGCTGCCTCGGTGACGCATTCGCCACCACCGAGATGACGGTGCTGCTGGAGGAGCAGCAGCTCGCACGCACCGCGTTGCAGGTCGAGGCAGTCGATACGAGGCCCGTCGGACTGGCTGCGATGCGTCCCCGCCGAGGTCCGTACGCGCGGATCCTCTCGGTCGACGAGAACGTCGCTTGATCTCAACCATGGTTGAGGCTCTAGCGTGGCTGACGTGACCGATACCGCGGCGATCACCACGGGCAGCTGGCGTGAGCTGTTGGGCCCGAAGACCCTTGGGGCCTGCATCGTGCTCGCCGGAGGGGTTGCGCTTTACGCGACGAACGAGTTCCTCACCATCAGCCTGATGCCCAGTGCCGTCGCCGACATCGGCGGCCAGCGGTTCTATGCGTGGGTTACCACGGTGTACCTGGTCGCATCTGTGGTGGCGGCGACCACCGTCCACTCGGCAGTGATGCGGTTGGGGCCGCGGTGGTCATACCTGTTGGGCCTCAGCGTGTTCGGCGCAGGTAGCGTGGTCTGCGCGGCCGCACCGACGATGGAGATCCTGTTGGTTGGCCGCACGGTCCAGGGGGCCGCCGGTGGCCTGCTTGCCGGCCTGGGGTACGCGGTGATCAACACCGCGTTGCCGAGGTCATTGTGGACGAAGGCGTCGGCGTTGGTCTCGGCGATGTGGGGAGTTGGCACCCTCGTCGGCCCGGCGGCCGGCGGCTTGTTCGCCCAATTCGGTTCGTGGCGTTGGGCATTCGGTGTGCTTGTCATTCTGACCGTCGCGATGGCCGTCCTGGTCCCGATCGCGCTGCCCGGGCGGCGCGTAACCAGCGGTGTTGACGACGCGCGTACGCCGATACCGGTGTGGTCGCTGTTGCTGCTCGGCGCGGCGGCGCTGGCCGTCAGCGTGGCTGGGGTGCCGCACGATGCACGCGCGACCGCTGGGCTGCTGGTCCTTGGGGCCGCGCTGGTTGGCGTGTTCTTGTACGTGGATCGCCGCCTTCCGGCAGCGGTGCTGCCGCCCAGCGCATTTGGCTCAGGACCGTTGAAATGGATCTACCTGACACTCGGCGTATTGATGGCCGCGACGATGGTGGACATGTACGTGCCGCTGTTCGGCCAGCGGCTGGCACACCTGACACCGGTGGCGGCGGGCTTCCTCGGCGCGGGTCTTGCCATCGGCTGGACCGTCGGTGAGATCAGCAGCGCGTCGCTGCGCAGCAACCGGCTGATTGCGCGGACCGTCGCTTTCGCGCCGTTGGTGATGGCTGTCGGACTGGCGTTGGGCGCGGTGACCCAGTACGACGACGCGTCCTTCGGGTTGGTCGCGGTGTGGGCGCTGGCGCTGTTGATCACCGGCACCGGAGTGGGAATCGCCTGGCCGCACTTGTCCGCGTGGGCGATGAGCTGCGTCGACGACCCCGCCGAAGGCCCGGCGGCGGCCGCCGCCATCAACACCGTTCAGCTGATCTGTGGCGCGTTCGGGGCCGGCCTGGCCGGTGTCGTGGTCAACATGACCGACACCGGCGACGCGACGCCGGCGCGCTGGGCGTTCGCCGCTTTTGCGGTGCTGGCGGCTGTCGGTTGCGTCGCCTCGTTCAGAGCACGGGCAGCAGCCGCCGCAGAATCGTAGCCGAGGTCGCGGCCGCCTGATCGACGAAAGTCGGGAAGTCGAAGCGCGAGCTCCCACCGGCGAGGTCGGACAGCGCGCGGATGACCAGCCAGGGGATGCCGAATGCTTCGCAGACCTGCGCGACGGCGCCGCCTTCCATCTCGACGGCTCGGCCGCCGAATTCGCGATGGAGCCGGTCGCGGGTGACCTCGCAGTGCAGGTACTGGTCGCCGGATAGCACGGTGCCGTACACGAGTTGGCCGGGCAGCTCGACCGATTCCAGACGGTCGTTCACAAGGTTCATCAGTGCGGGGTCGACCTGGTAGCCCCAGCTGTTCGGTGGGTCTGATGAACGGCACGTACCCCGGCTGATAGGTCTGCAGGCGCTCATTCTGGAGGACGCCCGCGTCGTGGTGGATGATCCGATCGGCAACCACGACGTCGCCGATGGCTAGAGCGGGATCGAGTCCACCTGCCACACCCGAGAAAATAATTGCGCGGCAATGGAATCGGTCAGCAAGCAGCGTGGTGACCAATGCGGCGTTCACCTTGCCCATCCCCGAACCGGCCAAGACGACGGGATGGCCGTCGATCGTGCCGGTGTCGAATAGGGTGTGCGCCACATCCTCGCTGCCGGTGTGGGCGAGGACCTTGCGTAGGTGTGCGAGCTCCTGCGGGATGGCGCAGATCAGTCCGATGGTCACACCGAAGTGTGCCGCGACCCGTGGACTTGAAGCAACGTGGCGCGGTCTAAGGTCGGGCCGTGGACGCCTTCGCCGCTGGACGGCTTCTTCGGACCATCGACATTCTCCACTCGATCTCGTATTTCATTCCGGACGCTGCGGAACGATTCGGCGCCCTGGGCATGCGGGGCCGGATGCCGTACTTCGCGGCGCGCTCGGCCCCGATGGGTGCTGTCAGCGCGGAAGTCGTTGCGGCGACGTTCTATAACTTCAACCCCGACCTGGTGGCGAAATCCATTCCCGCTGCCTGGGAGCTGGCATCACCGGAAACGGTGACGTCGGTTCGCTACGAGGTCATCGAGGCGGGGGTGCCGCGGGTGCTCGGTGACTTGGCGCACTCCGACGAGTTGGCACGCGCCGCGGCGATCCTGCGCCGCACCGCTGAAGCGATCCCCAACGGCGATGGCCGGGCACTTTATTCGGCACACGCGGCGCTACCATGGCCCGAATCGGCCCACGGACAGCTGTGGCATGCGGTGACGCTGCTGCGCGAGTACCGGGGCGACGGGCACATCGCGGCGCTGATCGCCAACGGGCTGAGCGGACTAGAGGCGCTGATCACGCATACCGCCGCAGGTATCGGGTTCTCGGTGGAGTTCGCACGCGGGCTGCGCGGCTGGAGTGAGGAGCAATGGGCAAGCTGTGCGAAGGAGCTACGCGAGCGCGGGCTGCTCGACGATGCCGACGCACTCACTCCTGCTGCGATCGAATTGCGTTCCAGCATAGAGGATCTCACCGATGAGCTGGGCTTCGCCCCGTGGTCGACGATGTCTGACGACGACGACGCCGCGGCGGTCGCGTCGGTGGGTCAAGCGATACGAGAAGCCGTGAAGTCGGCGAAGCTGTTTCCCGGTGAGGCGTTCGGCCCGCGCTACGGCGAGCCCCGCTAGTCGGCGTCGGGGTCCTCATCGAGCTGACGCACGGACGTCACGCCGTCGATGCCCGCCAGCACCGTCGGCGCGGCGAGGGTGCCGCGGCCCACAAGTGTCAACATCACGCCCGAAGATCCCGGCCCGCCGAGGGGCTCACCCGGTGAGTCCGCCGTCAAATCCGTGAGCTGCCACTGGCGCCGCTCGCACGCTTGCAGGAGGTGGCGCATCACGCCTCGGCCCTCCTCGTACGTGACATGCAGGCGGGTCGACCCCGTCAGCCGCGCGGCCAACCGGCGCGCCAACGGCATGAAACCCACCATGATGAGGAAATGCATCGCCGTCACGGTGACGGCAAGCAACAGCAGGCCGGCGCCTGCGGCCATGCCGATGGCCGCCGATTCCCACACGGCCGCCGCGGTGGTCAAGCCGTGCACCGAGCCACGCCGGAAGATGATGATGCCCGCGCCGAGAAAGCCGATGCCCGAGACGATTTGGGCCGCGACGCGGGACGGGTCGACGACGACGAGGTTGTCCTGCAGCACATCGGAAAACCCGTACTTGCTGACCAGCAGGATCAGGGCAGCGGCCGTGCCGACGATGGTCTGGGTGCGCAGTCCGGCGCTCTTGCCTTGAAGCTCGCGCTCGAGCCCGATGAGCGCCGTCAGGCCGAAGGCCACAAACAGCTCGACGATCTGTCGCGTGCCCTGTCCTGGGCCGCCGAAGAACGGCGGATCCGCGGCCAGCCAGAGATCCATGCGCACAAATTATCCCGGCGACGGTCCTCCGATGACTTTCGCCGCGCCGCGAAGTCTATTTATCGAGGCGTAATTCGAGTTTTCTAGGAGTGATACATATGCCCACGACAGTTACCGCATATCCCGCCGCTGCCACCCGTGACGAATGGCTGGCAGCCCGCAAGAAACTGCTTTCGCGCGAACGTGAGGTCACCCACCTGCGGGACGCTGTTAACGCGGAGCGTCGCCGGCTGCCGATGGTGAAGGTAGAGAAGGACTACGTATTCGAGGGTCCCGACGGCGAACGTCGCTTTATCGACCTGTTCGAGGGACGTCCCCAGCTCTATGTCCACCACTTCATGTGGATTGACGCGATCGATGAAGGATGCCCGAGCTGCACGATGGCGGCCGATCTGACGTTCACGGAGAAGGATCGGGCGCTGTTGAACGCCAAGGGCGTGACGTTCGCGGCGATCTCGCGTGCCCCGTACGCCAGCATCGCGCGGTACAAGGCGAAACATCCGGAGTGGACGTTCCCGTGGTACTCATCGCGCGACAACGACTTCACCTACGACTACCACGTGACGCTGAACGCGGAGCGGGCGTCGATCGAGTACAACTACAAGTCACTCGATGAGCTGCACGCGGCCGGCTTTGGCGACGACGACTTGCAGGGCGACTGGCCGGGAGCCAGCGTGTTCCTGCGCCGCGGCGACGAGGTGTTCCACACGTACTCGGCGTTCGCCCGTGGCCTGGACCATTCGGCGCCAGGGTATCCGTTCCTCGATCTCACGCCGTACGGCAGGCAAGAGACGTGGGAGGACTCACCGGCGGGCTGGCCGCAAGGTGTTGAAGGCGTAGGCGTACCGATGCCTGAGGACAAGTAGCGATCATCGCGATCCAAACGCTGGGCCGGTGCCGGCCACCATGGCAAGGTCGTATCCCGTGCGGGTGTGGCTGAATGGCTAGGCACCGGCCTGCAAAGCCGTTTACGCGGGTTCGAATCCCGTCATCCGCTCCGATGCCAGCTTGGCCCGCCTAACATTTGGGCGTGGCCAAGCTGGAGTTGTCGCGTGAACTGTCGCTGAGTCCCGAGGACGCGTGGGCACATGCGTCCAACCTGTCCGAGTTGGGCGATTGGCTGCAGATGCATGAGGGTTGGCGAGGTGAGGTGCCGGCCGAGCTGACCGAAGGCGCGACACTCGTCGGCGTCGCCGCCGCCAAGGGGCTGCGCAACCGGGTCACGTGGACCGTGCGGAAACTCGACCCGCCCCGGCTGCTCGAAATGACGGGCAGTGGCGTAGGCGGCACCAAATACGCGCTCAAGATGACGGTCGCGCCGAAGCCGTCGGGTTGCGCATTCACCGTCAACATCGAGCTGGGCGGCAGGCCGTTGTTCGGCCCCATCGGCTCGGTGGCTGCCCGAGCGGTGAAGGGCGATATCGAGCGCTCCATTGAGCGGTTCGAGTCCCTTTACGCCTGACGCTCGGCCAGGTCTGGGGTGGCTTCGATGAGCTCCAGCTCGTGCCCCACATCGAGTGACCGAGTCAGCAGCACATAGACCACACCCGAGACCACCAGGCCGACGATGAACGCGATGTCGACCTCGCCCATGGCCGCTGCGACCGGTCCGACGAAGAACGGCAGCACCACGAACGGAATCTCCGCGACAATGCCGACCAGGAACGCGGTCAGCCCGCGCCACGACCACGCACCATAGATTCCGTTGGGCGTGAACAGGTCTGCGATCGCGTAGTGACCGCGGCGGACGAAGAAGTAGTCCGTGAGGTTTACCGCGGTCCACGGGACCAGCAGGTACAGCATGATCAACAGCGTTGTGTTCAACGCCGTCGTCGCGTTGGACAGCAGCAGGCTCATCACAAACCACGCCACGGCGAGCCCGGCGATCGTCACCACCCGCAGCCGACGGGTCGGCTTGACGGGTTTGAACGAATCCAATGCCGTTACGACGGTGAGCATTCCGCTATAGGCGTTCAGCCCCATCGTCGCCACCAACACGAGCGTCGCTACGACCGCCAACACTGCGCCCAGGTACGGGACAGCGGCATTCCCTGTCTCGTTGATGCCGGCCAGCGCGTCGCTGGCCCCCAGATAGGTGGCCATCCAAGCGCCGAGGGGGATCAGCCAGGCCGGCGAGCCTGCCGCACCGATGAACACCGACGCGATGATCGACGCCGGCTTGGTGTCGCGGGGCAGGTAACGGCTGTAGTCCGACACATACGGCGCGTACGTGATGTTGTAGGACGCCGCCACGCCGAACTGAGCCAGGAAAGCCACCCACGTGAAGCCACCGGGCACGGCGGGTCCTCCGGTGACCCCGCCGAACAGCACGCTGGCGGTCAGAATTATCCAGAGCGGCAACGAGATCCAGAACAGAATGCGAAACGACTTGTGCAGCAGGTCATGTCCGTAAATCGCCACCAACGCGGCGATCACCGTGATCGTCACGGCCACCACAGCCGGATTCCAGCCGAAGATGGACTGCAGCCCCGATTTGATGATGACGACATCGACGACGTTGAAGCCGACGAAGGTGAACAAGGTGCCGATCAACGGCAGCAGGACGCCCCGGAAACCGAACTGGGCGCGCGACTGGATCATCTGCGGCAGACCGAGCACCGGACCCTGGGTGGCGTGGAACGCCATGAACAGCGTTCCGAAGGCGATGCCGGCGATCCCCGCGACGATGCTCCACCACAGTGACAACCCGAGGCTTGGCCCGACGAATCCGAGGGCAAGGGTGAACGGCTGGAAGTTGCCGACGAACCAGAAGGGGCCCTGGTGGCCGACCTTGCCGTGCCGTTCGCTGTCGGGAACGTAGTCGATGGACCGGCTTTCGATCCGGGAGACTGCAGGTGTTTCCACGGGTCACACCATGCGCCGCCAGCCGCAGCGGCACCATGGCGAATTTGTCCTCACGGGCTGATCAGATTGGACAAAGTGTCCAAGGCGCCCACATCGCAGGGTTCCCGTAGCCTTTCGATGCATGACCAGGATCGCGTGCGCGCAGTTCGCCCCCACGATCGGTGATCTGGCGGCCAACGCCGAGCTTATCGACGCGCAGATTCGCACAGCGGTCGGCGCTGGCGCCGCCGTCATCGTGCTGCCCGAACTGGCAACGTCCGGCTACATGTTCGACGACGCCGACGAAGCCCGGTCGGTGGCGCTGCGCGCCGACAGCGATTCGTTCGCGAATTGGGCTGCGGTAGCCGGTGATTCGGTCGTCATCGGCGGGTTCTGCGAATTCGGCGATGACGGCAATCTGTACAACAGTGCGGTGATGGTGGACGCGGACGGGGTCGTCGCGCTTTACCGCAAGACCCACCTGTGGGATCGGGAGAAGCTGATCTTCACCCCGGGCAACACCTTGCCCCCGGTCGTCAAGACCAAACACGGCGATATCGCGGTGATGGTTTGCTACGACGTCGAATTCGGCGAACTCACCCGGCGGGTGGCGCTGGACGGGGCGGAACTGATCGCCGTTCCGGTGAATTGGCCACTGTTCGCGCGGCCGGCCGGTGAGCGGCCCGGCGAGGTCATCACCGCGATGTCGACCGCCCGCACTAACAAGATCGCCGTCGCCTGCTGCGATCGGGCAGGCGTGGAACGCGGCCAGCAGTGGACCGAGGGCACCGCGATCGTCGACCCCGACGGATGGGTCGCCGCTGCCGCAGGCCCGGGTAGTGCGATGGCCATCGCCGATATCGACCTGACGCTCACCCACGACAAGACGCTGACCGAGCACGTCAACCTGCTCACCGACCGCCGCGTCGACCTTTACTAACCGCGCAGGGACTCGAAGATCTCCCGGTAGTGCAGGTGTGCCATGAAGTGGCCGCCGTCACGAATATTCAAGGTAGCGCCCGGAATTCGGTGTGCGAGACGCTGGGGCCAGCCGGGGTCGACGAGCTCGTCCTTGCTGCCTGCCCACACGTCGACGGGCACCGCGAGATCTTCGGGAGCGAATCCCCACGGCCGCATCCAGGCCCGGTACTCCTCGACGGCGCCGGACAGTTGGCGCGCCGCCTCCCGCGACATCTTGGCGAAGGTGTCGAACCCGTCGTCGCGGATCACCGCGCCGTCGGCCGGGCCGAGTTCGCGTGCGGCGAGGCGCCCGTACGGTGTCGGCGCGATGCGGGCGGCCAAGCGCATCATCCGAAACCACTGTTGCGCCAGCCACGGTGCCCGCTGAGACATCCGGGTGAGGAAGCGGTCCATCGCCGGCAGCTCGGCGAACACACCGGGCTCGGTGAGCGGCAGCGCGCCCGCGATGATCGCCACCCGGGTCACCCGGTGCGGCAGTGCGTGACCGACGGCCGCCGCATACTGCCCGCCCATCGACCAGCCCATCACCGCGAAGCGGTCGACGTCGAGGTGGTCGAGCAGCTCGGCGACGTCGTGCGCCCAGTCCAGCACGGTGCGGCCCGGCTGCGGATCGGATAGCCCGACTCCTGCTCGATCGGGGGAGATGAGCCGGATGCCGCACTCGGTGGCGACCGCATCCGCGGAGGCGACGTCGAGACGGCAGGCGAGACCACCATGGGCATTGACCACCGGGAAGCCGTCCGGCGTCCCATATTGCGCATAACCCATCGACCGTCCGTCCCGCAGCCGGACGACGCGATCGACAGTGAGCTGCATCTAGTCGATCATGTCTTACCCGGCCGCAGGCCGGCGGCGAACCGCAGATCCGACACCAACGCGTCAAACGCCTTTTCCCGGTCCGAGGGCGGTCCGCGCAGCACCGCCGACGGGTGGGCGGAAACCACGACCTCCGGATCGATATCGAGATTTGTCGTCTCCTCGGCCATCGGCAGGTGCAGCGCCTCGCCGCGGTGCGCGGTGAGCCGAAAATCGTTTCCCATCAACGCTTTGGCTGCCGTCGCCCCGAGCAGCACAACCACGTCTGGCTGCACAGTCATGATTTCGGCGAAGAGCCACGGCCTGCAGGCCACCACCTCGGTACGGCTGGGTGTCTTGTGTATTCGCCGTTTGCCCCGTTCGGGAAGGGTGAACTTGAAGTGCTTGACGGCGTTGGTGACGTAGAGCCGGTCGCGGTCGACGTCGGCGGCCGCCAGCGCCTTGTCGAGCAGCTTTCCCGCCGGCCCGACGAACGGTGCGCCCGCCTTGTCCTCTTGGTCACCAGGTTGTTCCCCGACGAGCATGATGTCGGCGTCCGGCGACCCTTCACCGAAGACGGTCTGCGTCGCGTTCAGGTACAGGTCGCAGCCCTTGCAGCTGTGGGCCGCGGTCGACAGCTCGTCCAGGTCGTGCGTGTCAGGGACGAAATCCGCGGCGCTTTGTGCAGCCATGGATAGCGGTTACCCCGGATGGGGGCCGGCCATTCGCACATGTCCGTTGCCGTCTTCGTTGCAGCAGTGTGCGATTCCGCTTCGAGGTCTTCACTGAGCACGGTGCCGGTCCTCTCGTCCATGCTGCAACAAAAGTACGTACCTCACCGCGATAGTCATTGCCGGCGTTGCACTTTGGGTGACATCGCCCCGTGCGGGCCGGCCAGATCGTTCGCGCAGCCCCCGAGTTGCTCGCGGCAGTCCTCTTCGCTGAAGTTCGCGGGCGCCAATGTGAAGTAGGTGCGCGCCTGCGGTAAGTTGTCGTGCTCGAAAATTAGCGCTGCCGAAGATTGCGATGGTCCGAGCGGCCACGTGCCGCCGGGCGCCGCATCGAAATTGAGTACGGATTGCACTATTCCGTTCGATCCACAGTCGGATCGGCGACGCGCCGCGGACCTGGAAAGAAATCCTCCAGCACTACAACGGTCAGCCGTATCCGACCGTATATCGCGCATTCAGCAACTTGCGGCCCCGCCTCGGCCGCTGTGACGACGCCCCGTGGTACCGATACACGTTCTCGGACAGCGACTTTGCCGTCGATGCACCGCAGCCTCCGATGTCGAATTTCGACCAACGGCATGGCGTGTAGGCGAGGTCACGTACAGCGGCCCAGGGTGACGTTGCTAGCGTAAATAGGGCGTAATCCTGGGCAAATGGCATTCGGGTGTGGTGATTCGCACCCTGTTCTGGCTGGCAACGGGTTACTGTCTCGGGTGGCGTTGCAACCAACACTGGAGGGTATGGATGAGCGCGTATCAGACCGTTCTGGTCGGCACGGACGGATCGGATTCATCGCTGCGCGCGGTGGAGAAGGCGGGCAACATCGCCGGAGCAGACGCCAAATTGATCGTCGCAACGGCGTACTTTCCCCAGTCCGAAGACCAACGCGCGGCCGACGTCCTCAAAGACGAGGGTTACAAGATGTCTGGCAACGCTCCGATCTACGCGATCCTGCGCGAGGCACGTGACCGCGCAAAGGCCGCAGGCGCGGCCAACATCGAGGAGAAGGCGATCGTCGGTGCGCCGGTTGACGCATTGGTCGAGCTCGCCGAGGAGATCGGTGCGGATCTCCTCGTGGTCGGCAACGTCGGCTTGAGCACCATCGCGGGCCGGCTGCTCGGCTCGGTGCCCGCCAACGTCGCACGCCGGTCTAAGACCGACGTGCTGATCGTGCACACCACGCCCTAACCGCCGCTACGGCGCCGGCACCGACGACAACCGAGAACGCCAGCCCCAGCACCCAGTCTCCGAGTCGTTGGTAGACGGTGGTCTGCGACGCAAGCGGAACGTCGACCACCAGCACACCGCGGTCGCTCGCCGGAAACCAGCCGACTTTGTGACCCTGCGCGTCGAATGCCGAGCTGACACCTGACAACCCCGCATGCACCGCTGGATGTCCCACCTCGACCGCGTGCACGGCGACCATGCTGGCCAGCTGCGGCTGCGCCCAGCTGCCCTGAAAGCTCGACGTGGAGCTCTGATACGCCAACAGCTGCGCGCCCAGCTGCACTTCCCGGCGGGCCAGGTCCGAGAACGTCGTCTCGAAACTGATCAACGGGCCGATCGCGAGCGAGCCCGAGTTCAACACGACCAACCCATCGCCGCGGCGCCGGTCCTCGGCCGCGGCCTTGGTGTGCCGGGTGGCCCAGCCGAACAGCGGCCGCAGCGGCACGTATTCACCGAACGGCACCAACCGGGTCTTCGCGTACGCGCCGCGTGACCCGTCGGGTCCGATCAGCACCGACGACTTGTAGATGCCGCCGCCCGGCGACCGCGCATCGACGTTGACGAGCACGTCTGCGCCGGCCCGCCGCGACAGGTCGACCAGGCGCGCCAACGCCTCACGATGGCTGCTGAGATCGACCCCGACGCTGCTTTCCCCCCACACGATCAGGTCGACGCTGCGACCGGCGAGAGTCTCGGTGATCGCCTCGCCCGCGGTCTGCCGTGCAGTCGCGTCCTCGATGTCTCCTGGCTGGACGAGTGCGATCTTCACCGTCGAGGCCGGTGTGGGTGACGGTCCGAACCAGAACCACGCAGGCCCGACCGCCGCGACCCCGACGGCAACCGCGATCGCGACCACCCGAGCGGACCGCAGCGCGATGGCGCCGACGATCGCGGTGTTGACGGCGACGATGAGGAAGCTGGTCAGCCATACGCCACCGATCGACGCCGAGGCCAGCGTCGCGGGCTGATTCCACTGCGAGGCACCCAGCAGCGCCCACGGCCCGCCGAGCCGCTCCCATGACCGCGCGGCTTCGGCGGCCACCCATGCGCTGGGCAGGATCAGGACAGCGGCCAGCATGCGGCCGGTGGTCAGCTGACCCGACAGCAGCCGGTGCGCCGCCCAACCCCACGGCAGCCACAGCGCACCGAGCCCGATCGCCATCACCGGCAGCAGCGGGCCTGC
>NZ_DASSCY010000096.1:0-11347 GCF_035697385.1 Mycobacterium sp.
CTCCTCCTACAACCAGCCGTACGCGGTCAAAGTGTCGTGCGGGTTCGGTGGGCCCATGGACGAGGTGCCGATGATGCTGTTGCCGTCGATACCGACGATGGTCTGGGGCGGCAACATCCGGCTCATCGGCCGAGGGCTGGGTCTCGAGATCGACGAGATCACCGAAGAAGTGGAGCGGCTTCCGCTCGAAGACTCGGTCGACACGGTGATGGGCCGGTTCGAGAAGGGCACGCAGGGTGCGTTCTGGCTCAAGGTCATTGGCTGGGCCGGCGGACGTGAGCGGATCGTCATCGACCACATCACCCGCATCCATGCGTCGTGTGCGCCGCAGTGGCCGCAACCCGACGAAGGAATCGGTGACCATCGCGTGATCGTCGACGGCGATCCGCAGCTGACCATCGTCAGCCGTGCCGACGTGCCTGGTGGAACCCGCGCCGACGGCGGCAACACCACCGCAGCGAATCGGCTGCTCGGCGCGATCGACTGGCTGGCCACCCAGAAGCCGGGCATCTACGACGGCCTCGATGTTCCGCTGCATCCGCCGCTGCCCGCGGAGGTGGAAGCGCAGCGCTGGGCTGACTAGCGCGGCGCGGGGCTGCCGCAGCGCGGGGATTGACTCTTCATTCACGGCACAGTTGTGCGAGTAGCCAACGCCCTCCGCGCAGAGTCAACGATCAAGACCTGCGAGGCAGTCGCGATCTGTACACCAGGGTCGTGATCCCCCCGTCAATCACGACCATGGTGTAGATATCGCGACAGCTTGTCGGAATGAGCGGCCCGGTATTTCTGTTCAGGTAGATCGCAATTATGTTTCGGGGCGCTGGTGTCAATCGACTCGGTGGCGGACTGGCCCCGGGCGTCGCCGCAGCCCACGCTGACGTGTGAAGATGGAAACGATGAGCCACGCCGACTTGAGCCCTACCACCCTGCGGGAAGCGTTCGGGCACTTCCCCTCGGGAGTCATCGCCATCGCCGCGGAGATCGACGGCACGCGGGTCGGGCTGGCCGCCAGTACGTTCATGCCCGTCTCGCTCGATCCGCCGCTGGTGTCATTCGCCGTGCAGAACACGTCGACCACATGGCCCAAGCTCAAGGACCTGCCCTACCTGGGCATCAGCGTGTTGGGCGAGGCGCATGACGAGGCCGCGCGCACACTGGCCGCCAAGACGGGCGACCGGTTCGCCGGCCTGGAGACAGTGTCCACCGAGACCGGTGCGGTGTTCATCAAAGGAACCAGCGTGTGGCTGGAGAGCGCGATCGAACAGGTGGTCCCCGCCGGGGACCACCTCATTGTCATTCTGCGTGTCAGTGACATCACCGTGCATCCTGAGGTGCCGCCGATTGTCTTCCACCGCAGCACGTTTCGCCGGCTGGGCATATAACCCAGCCGGCTATCGGCTCTTTGTCAGGGACGCGCGCTGAGTTCTTCGCGATAACCCTTGATGCGCTGCTCGATCTCGGCAGCTTCATCGTTGCGGCCCTCTTTGCGGGCCAGTTCGGCGCGGCTGGTTAGTTCGCGAATCGCCGTGCGAATGTCGTTGATGCTATGGGGTTCTCGCATGTTCACAGGGCTGCCTTTCGTCGTTGATTGGCCGCTCTATGAAGGGTACCCGCGATCAGCTCCGCCGGAACAACTTGTTCCCCAGCCACACCACAGGGTCGTACTTGCGGTCGGCCGCGCGTTCCTTCATCGGAATCAGCGCGTTGTCGGTGATCTTGATGTGTTCGGGGCACACCTCGGTGCAGCACTTGGTGATATTGCAGTAGCCGAGGCCGTTGTCGTCCTGCGCTTGCTCGGGGCGACGGTCGAGCGTGTCCAGCGGGTGCATGTCCAGTTCTGCCTGGCGCATCAGGTAGCGCGGCCCGGCAAACGCCTTCTTGTTCTCCTCGTGATCACGCACCACGTGACAGGTGTTCTGGCACAGGAAGCATTCGATGCACTTGCGGAACTCCTGTGACCGGTTCACGTCCTCCTGGGCCATCCGGTACTCACCGGGCTGCAGATCCTTCGGCGGCGTGAACGACGGGATCTCCCTGGCCTTTTCATAGTTGAACGACACGTCGGTGACGAGGTCTCGGATCACCGGGAAGGTCCGCAGCGGGGTCACGGTGACGGTCTCGGCCTCCGTGAAGATCGACATCCGCGTCATGCACAGCAGCCGCGGCCTGCCATTGATCTCCGCCGAGCACGACCCGCACTTGCCCGCCTTGCAATTCCACCGCACGGCGAGATCACCGGCCTGCGTCTGCTGCAACCGGTGGATGATGTCGAGCACCACCTCGCCCTCGTTGACCTCGACGGTGAAGTCCTGTAGCTGGCCGCCGGCATCGTCACCGCGCCACACCCGCAATTTCGCTTGGTAGCTCATCAGCTTCTCCTTGCCGGGTGGTTGGCGAGTTCTTCAGGGGTGAAGTACTTCTCCAGCTCTTCGATGTCGATCAACTCGAGCAGGTCGTCGCGCATCGGCACCTGGTCCTCGCGGGTGATGTTCACGTCGGGCACGACCGTGTCACCTTCAGCGCGGCACACCAGCAGGGTTTTGCGCCACCCCGAATCCATCGACGGGTAATCGTCGCGGGTGTGGCCGCCGCGGCTCTCGGTGCGTTCCAGCGCGGCCTTGGCCACACACTCGCTGACCAGCAGCATGTTGCGCAGGTCGACGGCCAGGTGCCAGCCGGGGTTGAACTGCCGGTGGCCCTCCACCTTCATGTTCTTGAAACGCTCGCGGAGCTCGTTCAGCTTGCTCAACGCCTCGGACACCTCGTCGGCCTTGCGGATGATGCCGACCAGGGTGTTCATGGTGTCCTGCAGGTCGAGCTGCAAGGTGTAGGGATTCTCGGCCGCGTCGCCGTTGCTCGGTCCCTCGAACGGCGCCAGCGCCAGCTTGGCCGCCGTCTCGAGTGCGTCGTCGGAGACTGCAGGCCGATCGGACATTGCGCGCACGTAGTCTGCGGCGCCCAGCCCGGCGCGACGGCCGAACACCAGCAGGTCCGACAGCGAATTGCCGCCGAGCCGGTTGGAGCCGTGCATGCCGCCCGAGCACTCACCCGCCGCGAACAGCCCGGGCGTCTTGGCGGCGCCGGTGTCGGGGTCGACCTCGATGCCGCCCATCACGTAGTGGCAGGTCGGTCCGACCTCCATCGGCTCCTTGGTGATGTCCACCTCGGCCAGCTCCATGAACTGGTGGTACATCGACGGCAGCCGGCGCTTGATCTCCTCGGCCGGCAGTCGCGACGCGATGTCGAGGAACACGCCGCCGTGCGGTGAGTTACGGCCGGCCTTCACCTCGGAGTTGATCGCGCGTGCCACTTCGTCACGCGGCAGCAGATCAGGCGTGCGGCGAGCCGAGTCGTTGTCCTTGAGCCACTGGTCGGCCTCGTCGATGGATTCGGCGTATTGCCCCTTGAACACCGGCGGGATGTAGTCGAACATGAACCGCTTGCCTTCGGAGTTCTTCAGCACCCCGCCGTCTCCGCGCACACCCTCGGTGACCAAGATGCCCTTGACGCTGGGCGGCCACACCATGCCCGTCGGGTGGAACTGGACGAACTCCATGTTGATCAGCGTCGCGCCTGCACGAAGCGCGAGTGCATGCCCGTCGCCGGTGTACTCCCACGAATTCGACGTCACCTTGTAGGACTTGCCGATGCCGCCGGTGGCCAACACCACCGCGGGCGCCTCGAAGAGAATGAAGTCGCCGGTCTCGCGCCAGTAGGCGAACGCCCCAGCCACTCTTTTTTCACCGGCGGCGCTGTCCAAGATCAGGTCGGTGACCGTGCACTCATGGAAGACCTTGATCCGCGCCTCGAAGTCGCCGAGTTCGGCCTTGTCTTCCTGCTGCAGCGAAACGATCTTCTGCTGCAGCGTGCGGATTATCTCCAGGCCCGTGCGGTCACCGACGTGCGCCAGCCTCGGGTAGGTATGACCGCCGAAGTTGCGCTGGCTGATGCGCCCGTCCTTGGTGCGGTCGAACAGTGCGCCGTACGTCTCGAGTTCCCAGACGCGGTCGGGCGCCTCTTTGGCGTGTAGCTCGGCCATGCGCCAGTTGTTGAGGAACTTGCCGCCGCGCATGGTGTCCTTGAAGTGGACCTGCCAGTTGTCCTTCGGGTTGGTATTGCCCATCGCGGCCGCGCAGCCACCCTCGGCCATCACCGTGTGGGCCTTGCCGAACAACGACTTGGTGATGACGGCGACTTTCAAGCCCCGTTCGCGCGCCTCGATGACAGCACGCAAACCAGCGCCGCCGGCACCGATGACGACGACGTCGTACTGGTGCCGTTCGACCTCAACCATAAACCCTCACTATTCGCAGAAAAATGTGTGGTGAAAACCCGTGTCAGCCAATGAATCTGAGATCTGAAATCGTGCCGCTGGCGACCAGCATGATGTAGAAGTCGGTGAGCATCAGGGTGCCGAGCGTGATCCACGCATACAGCTTGTGGCGGTTGTTGAGCACGCTCACCTGCGACCAGAACCAGTAGCGCACCGGATGCTTGGAGAAGTGCTTGAGCCGGCCTCCGACGATGTGCCGGCACGAGTGGCACGACAGCGTGTACACCCACAGCATGACCACGTTGACAACCAGAATTACGTTGCCCAAACCGAATCCGAAGCCGGTGGGAGAGTGGAACGCGACGATCGCGTCGTAGGTGTTGATCACCGAGATGATCCCGGCGGCGTAGAAGAAGTAGCGGTGGGTGTTCTGGATGATCAGCGGAAAGCGGGTCTCGCCAGTGTATTTCGCGTGCGGTTCGGCGACGGCGCATGCGGTCGGCGACTGCCACACCGACCGGTAATAGGCGCCGCGGTAGTAGTAGCAGGTCAGCCGGAACAGCAGCAGGAACGGAAGTGACAAGGCCGCGAACGGAATCCACCACACGTCGGGGATGATCTGCGGCCAGAAGTGGCTCGCTTCTGGGAGGCACCCCTTGCTCATGCACGGGGAGTAAAACGGCGTCAGGTAGTTGTATTCGGCTACGTAGTAGTTGTTCTGAAGGAACGCCCGCACCGTCGCGTAGATCACGAACGCGGCGAAGCCCAAATCCACGATCAGTGGTGACTGCCACCACCGGTCAGTGCGCAGGGTGCGCTGCGGTATCTCGGCACGGCCTGGCGAGTAGACGCCGGTCGCCTTGCGGTCGGCGGTGGGTGCGCTCACAGTTCCCTCTCGGTGTTGATGTATCCCGGCGCGGCCGCGATCACGAGCTCATCGGGTGCCGCCGAGACCCTCGTCGTCGACATCGCGCCAGAAGTCGGTGTCGTACTGGGTGTCCGGGATCGGGATTCGCTCGCCGCCGTGATGGTGATGGGTCACGCCGCGGGCAAGCTCCAGCTCTTCGGCGTCAATGTCCAGCCGATCGATGTCGTTGAGGATGCGTTCGGCATCGTTGACGATGCGCCGCGTCGCGGGGCTGTCCCCGTATTTCGACGCCAACGACGTCACGCAGCGTCGTAAGCTGCCGATTAGCTCGTGCAGCTCGGTGAGTTCGGTTGTGGCGGACAAATTGACCTCCTTGGGCTGAAGGGTGTCAGCGATCACAGTACGACACCCGATGCTAGCTACATCATGCTGTTCAGAGTGAGACAGATCACGTCAGACAAGCGGAGGTAGGACATTGTCCAACGAGGTTCTCAAGGAGCGGGCCGACGCCTTGCTGGCTTTGCACCAGCCCGGTGACCCGGTGTTCTTGCCGACGGTTTGGGATGCGTGGTCGGCCAACCTCGCGGTCGAGGCGGGCTTTGCCGCACTCACTGTTGGCAGCCACCCGGTGGCGGACTCCATCGGCAAGGCAGACCAGGAGGGCATGACGTTCGACGAGCTGCTCACCCGCGTCAAGCAGATCACCGCGGCCGTCGACGTGCCTATCTCGGTCGACATCGAATCGGGCTACGGACAGGCGCCCACCCGCCTGATCGAAGGCCTGCTGGACGCAGGCGCTGTGGGGCTGAACATCGAGGACACCGTGCACAGCGAGGGTGGCCGGCTCCGGTCGGCCAGCGAGCATGCCGAACTCGTCGGCGCGCTGCGCGCGGCTGCCGATGCGTCAGGCGTGCACGTGGTGGTCAATGCGCGCACCGATCTGTTCCTCCGCCAGGACGGCGACGAATCGGACCGCGTCGACCGCGCCATCGCGCGGCTGACCGAGGCGGCCGCGGCCGGCGCCGACGTGCTGTATCCGGTGGGGCGCCACGACGCAGACACGTTGCGGCGGTTGGCTTCTGAGCTGCCACTGCCGATCAATGCGATCGCATTGCCAGACCAGGACGACCCGGCATCGTTCGGACCGCTCGGAGTGGGACGGATCAGCTTCGGCCCGTTCTTTCAATGGGCGTTGGCGGCGCGGGCCCGGGAAATCCTCGGCCGTTGGACGTAGGAGAAGTGCGAATCCGCGCCTAAGCCGTTGGCGAGAAGCGAATGCTTGTCTCCATGGCCGAGGACATGTGGGGCACGGGCGACTACAAATCCGTAGCCGACAAGGTGGCGTCCATCGGGGAAATCCTGGTGGCGTGCGCGGACATCGGTCCTGAAATGGACGTGCTCGACGTCGCGTGCGGCGCAGGCAACGCAAGCATCCCTGCGGCCAAGCGCGGGGCTCGTGTCACCGGTCTGGACTTCTCACCGGGTCTGCTCGAGATCGCGCGCCAATGCGGGACGGCAGCGAATTTGGACATCGAGTGGGTCGAGGGTGACGCCCAGGCCATGCCGTTCGGCGACCGCAGCTTCGATCGCGTGATCTCGGCCATCGGGCACATGTTCGCCCCGGACCACAGACGCACCGCGAACGAGCTGCGCCGCCTGTGCCGCCCGGGTGGGCGCATCGCGATCGCCTGCTGGACGCCCGAGGGCAACATCGGCGAGATGTTCCGGCGGCTCGGCGGCATCTCGCCACCGCCGCCCGACGGCTTCGAACCCCCGCTGCTGTGGGGAACCGAGGATCACGTGCGCGAGCTGCTCGGTGACGGAGCCGAATTCGAGCGCCACGAGGTCGAGTGGAACGAGCCCTCACCCGAAAGCTATGCACACTTCATGGAGACGAGCTTTCCCCCGCTGATCGCCGCGCGGGCCGAACTCGGAGACCAGCTGGTTCACGAGACGTTTTTGGGCTGGGTCAACGACGCAAACGAAGCCGCCGACGGGTCGTTGCGGTACCGGGGCGAGTATCTGGCGGCGGTGGTCGGCGCCTAGGCATAACTTGAGTCGAATACGCTCATGTTCCAGCTGGGCGTTCGCCGAAAGTGAACGGCTCACATCGCGATGGCGGCGGCGGTGAGCACACCGTGATCGGCGCTTCACATGGGGCGACATTGCGGCAATATCGGCTGCTTAGCCTTCTGCACATGCGGTCAGCAAGAAACGTCGTGGTGGTCGGCCATGGCATGGTCGGTCACCGGTTCGTCGAGGCGTTGAGATCGCGCGATCCCGACGGCGGCTGGCGGGTCACCGTGCTCGCCGAGGAAGCCGACGCCGCCTATGACAGGGTCGGGCTCACCGGCTACACCGAACACTGGGACCGCGATCTGCTCGCTCTGCCGGGCAACGATTACAGCGGCGACGACCTCGTCGACCTTCGGCTCGGCAGTCCCGTCGCTGAGATCGACCGCGCTGCGAAGGCGGTGGTGACTGCGGACGGGGAGCGCGTCGACTACGACGCGCTGGTGTTGGCCACCGGCTCGTACGCGTTCGTCCCGCCGGTGCCCGGGCACGACCTACCGTCCTGCCACGTCTACCGCACCCTCGACGATCTCGACGCGATCCGCGCCGACGCTATGCGTGCCGTCGAGAACGGTCATGCGCCCGCAGGCGTCGTGATCGGCGGCGGCCTGCTCGGCCTTGAAGCCGCGAACGCGCTGCGCCAGTTCGGGCTGCAAACCCACGTCGTGGAGATGGCGCCACGGCTGATGGCCCAGCAGCTGGACGAGGCAGGCGGTGCCCTGCTCGGCAGGATGATGAGCGAGCTCGGCATCGTGGTGCATGTCGGCGTCGGTACCCAAGCTATCGAGCCGGCGCAACGCAACCGGCCCGTCCGGCGGTCCGCCGAGGACAACTCGGTGCGGGTGACGCTGAGCGACGGGACGGTCATCGAGGCCGGCCTCGTTGTCTTCGCGGCGGGTGTGCGTCCGCGCGACGAGTTGGCAAGGGGGGCGGATATCGACGTTGCCGAGCGCGGGGGCGTGCTCACCGATTTGTCTTGTGCTACAAGAGATCCCAACATCTATGCGATCGGCGAGGTTGCCGCCATCGAGGGCCGCTGCTACGGCCTCGTCGGCCCCGGCTACACCAGCGCCGAGGTCGTCGCCGACCGGCTGCTCGGCGGCGCCGCGGAGTTCCCCGAGGCCGACATGTCGACCAAGCTCAAGCTGCTCGGCGTCGACGTCGCCAGCTTCGGCGACGCGATGGGCCAGACGCCGAACTGCCTCGAAGTGGTGGTCAACGACGCGGTCAATCAGACCTACGCCAAGCTGGTGCTGTCCGACGATGCCACGACGCTGCTTGGCGGCATCCTGGTCGGCGACGCATCTTCGTACGGCGTGCTGCGGCCAATGGTCGGCGAGAGGCTTCCCGGCGACCCGATGGCGTTGATCGCCCCGGCCGGATCTGAAGGTGGCGCAGGGGCATTGGGCGTCGGCGCACTTCCGCCCACCGCGCAGATCTGCTCGTGTAACAACGTCACCAAGGGTGATCTCACCGAGGCCATCGCGGGTGGCTGCTGCGACGTCCCCGAGCTGAAGAAGTGCACGCTGGCGGGCACCTCGTGCGGCTCATGTGTGCCGCTGCTCAAGCAGCTGCTGGAAGCCGAAGGCGTCGAGCAGTCGAAGGCGCTGTGTGAACACTTCAGCCAGTCGCGGGCGGAGCTGTTCTCGATCGTCGCCGCGACGTCGATCCGGACCTTCACCGGGCTGATCGAACGCTTCGGCACCGGAAAGGGTTGCGACATCTGCAAACCCGTGGTCGCGTCGATCCTGGCGTCCACGAGTTCGGAGCACATCCTCGACGGTGAGCAGGCCTCGCTGCAGGACTCCAACGACCACTTCCTGGCCAACATCCAAAAGAACGGCAGCTACTCGGTGGTGCCGCGGTCGCCGGGCGGTGAGATCACCCCCGAGCAGTTGATCCTGATCGGCGAGATCGCCCGCGACTTCAACCTGTACACCAAGATCACCGGCGGCCAGCGCATCGACATGTTCGGCGCGCGGGTGGACCAGCTTCCTGAGATCTGGCGACGCTTGGTCGACGGAGGCATGGAGTCCGGCCACGCGTACGGCAAGGCGCTGCGGACGGTCAAGAGCTGCGTCGGCAGCACCTGGTGCCGCTACGGCCAGCAGGATTCCGTCAACATGGCCGTCGAGATCGAGAAGCGTTATCGGGGCCTGCGCGCACCGCACAAGATCAAGATGGCCGTCTCGGGATGTGCGCGCGAATGTGCCGAAGCCCAAAGCAAGGACGTCGGCGTCATCGCCACAGAGCAGGGCTGGAACCTCTATGTGTGCGGCAACGGTGGAATGTCACCCCGGCACGCGCAACTGCTGGCCGGCGACCTCGACGATGAGACGCTGATCCGCTACATCGACCGGTTTCTGATGTTCTACATCCGCACCGCTGACCGCTTGCAGCGCACGGCGCCGTGGCTGGAGGCGATGGACGGTGGCCTGGACCATCTGCGTGAGGTGGTCTGCAACGACTCGCTCGGCCTGGCCGCGGAGTTCGAAGAGGCCATGGAGCGCCACGTCGCCGGCTACGCGTGCGAGTGGAAGGGCGTGCTCGAGGATCCGAACAAGCTGTCGCGGTTCGTATCGTTCGTGAACGCGCCCGATGTAGCCGATCCGACGATCGAGTTCACCGAACAGTCCGGGCGCATAGTGCCCATTGGCATGCCGAAGGTACGGGGATAGCCGAATCATGACTCTGCTCAACGATGTCCAGGTGTGGACGGCCGCGTGCGCGTACGACTACCTGATCCCGTGCCGCGGCGTGGGAGTGCTGTTGGCCGACGGCACGCAGGTCGCGTTGTTCCGGCTCGACGACGGGTCTCTGCATGCGGTCGGCAACATCGACCCCTTCTCTGGGGCAGCGGTGATGTCGCGCGGCATCGTGGGTGACCGCGGCGGGCGGCCGACCGTTCAGACACCGATTAAGAAGCAGGCGTTCGCCCTCGACGACGGCCGATGCCTCGACGATCCTGAAGTCTCGTTGCCGGTGTATGCGACGCGCGTAACCGCCGACGGCCAAGTAGAAGTCGGCGCCTAGTCTGCTCGCGCTCAGGCCGCGATCGGCACCTGGGCGCGGCGAAAGCGGTTTGCGATCAGCCGCACCAACCCGGGATGCAGGCCCAGCGGTTCAGTCACCACGTCGGCGCCGCTGCACCGCAGTCGATCCTGAAACAGCCCTTCCGACAATAGGTATGACGCGACTATCACCCGTCGCGCGCCGCGGCGTCGCAGCGTAGCCACCGCGTCAGCGACCCGCGGTGTACCCGTGGCGGCGAAGGCCAACTCCACACGCGAACCCGTCGTCGCCGATAGCCAGGTCGCCATCATGTGCAGGTCGCGCTGGGCTGACGGATCCGATGTGCCTGCGGCGGCGAGGATCACCGAATCGTCTTGGCGCCAGCCCGATTCGATAAGCCGGTCGGCCAGTACCCGTACCAGCTGCGGCCCAGGGCCGAGCGCCTCGGTGACTGTGACGTCGGTACGTCCGCTGGCCTCGACGTGCGCGGGAATGTCGCTGCTGACGTGATAGCCGCGGGACAGGAACGCAGGCACGACGACCGCGGGCCCGTCTAGCGACGCCAACACCTCGGAGGGCGTCGGGCCGAGCACGTCGACGAACGACACGTGCACCTGCTCGCCAAGCACCGACGAAACCTTGTGCGCGAGATCGCCGATCATCGACACCCCGCGTTGCTTGCGCGTGCCGTGCGCCACCAACAAGAGACTCATAACGCGTGTGACAAATCGTCGTCGACGGTCAGCCGATAGCCGCGCTTCACAACGGTCGAGACAATGTTTTTGTCGCCCAACGCCGTTCGCAGGCGCAGCACCGCGGTCTCCACCGCGTGGGTGTCGGTGCCGCTGCCAGGCAACGCGCCGAGCAGGTCGCTTCGTGACACCACCGCGCCGGGACGATGGGCCAAGGCCCGGATCGTCGCCATTCCTGCCGGCGACAGCGATTTGACCACGCCGTCGACCATCACACAGGTACCGCGAATCTCCAATGTGTGACCTGCCACCCGCACGGTGCGTGATTGCAGCAGCGGCAGTTCGTCGGTGATGTGACGGGCCAACGCGCCCAACCGCATTCGTTCCGGCGCCGAGGTCGGCACGCCCAGCCGCACCAGCGGTCGCGCA
>NZ_DASSCY010000097.1:0-4035 GCF_035697385.1 Mycobacterium sp.
GGCGGGCCGTCCGGTCGAGGGCATGCTGGCGCTGCGTCGCGCGAGGACGGGTGAGGAGCTCCACGACCGGCAGCTGACGCGCCGCACCGAGCGCCCCGGCCAGCAGGAGCGCCTGGTTGTAGCCCCGCTCACGGGCGCGCGTGACATGGACCGGCACCGGAACGAGGATCGCCGGACCGCTCACTGCCAGCAGATCGTCGAACGCGGGCAGGGCCGCACGAGCGAGCGGATCGGCGAGGCGGCGGGCTCCGCCGTACTTGAGGCGCTGAAGGCAGCGCCGGGCGACGCCCTCGTGCCGAAACGCGCTGACGACGAGCTCGACCTCGGATCCCCCCAGGCTGGCGGCGTCGGCCGCCAGGAACGAGACCGTCGGATCGCTTGCCGGTCGCAGATCGTTCTCGCACCCGCCGCAGAGCACCGTTCCGTACCGGCTACAGCCGGCGCACGAGGGCGGCAGGACGACCTCCAGCAGGCTCGCGAGCGACATGACGCCAGCCTGACGGATGGGGCCTTATCGGCCCCTTAGCGGCGGCTTACCGGGGCGTGATGGCCAGCTGGTCGCCGACCTGGGTGCCGGAAGTCGCAATGGCGCCCACCGGCAGCTCGATGCAATCGTGGGCGCCACGCGCCCACCAGATCACGCGCCACGGTCGAAGGCCCGTCACCGCCTTCGTGACGCGCCTGGACCGGTCGATGAAGACGACGTCGATCGCGAAGCGCATGAAGAACATGTGGATGCTCTGCGTCCGCTCGATGAGCAGGCCCTCGCCGGGATCGAGGCCGGAGCGGTTCAGGAGGCCCACGACCCGGTCGCCCATGCTGCGGGCGACACGCGCGCGGTCGGCCACCACCGTGCCGCGGGTCTCGTTCCGAATCTCGATCGCTACGGCCATCGACCCGGATGCTACCGGACGCGACGGTGCCCCGACCGCGTTGGCCGGGGCACCTGAGCGACTGCCGGATCGCTACCTGATGAGCTGGATGGTCACCGACCCTGGTGTTCCGGTTGGCGGCGGGGCCTCACTGACCTCGCCCTTGTCGCTGATCACCTCGAACCTGCCGGCCAGGCAGGAGGTCCCGCCGTTACCCGTGTCACATGGAATCTTGTTGCTTCCGTTGATGTATGCACCGTGGTCCAGCCCTAGTGCCGCGCACTCAGCGATGGCGCTAGAGCAGAAGCGGAATCCCGCCATCGACGCCAGGTGATACCACTGATTCGATCCGTTGCCGCCGAGGTGGCCGATCGGGCAGTCGGTGGTGAACGGTCCCGTCGGCTGCTCGTCGCAGGTGGCGTCGAACATCGGAATCGAAACCAGGTCGCCGTCATATGTGCGCAGGGCATTCTCCACCGGGGCCGAGTTCACGTTGCCGGTCGAGGTGATGTAGTACCACTGCGGCCATTCGAGGCGCGGGTTGCTGGGGGTCAGGATTGCGTCTACCAGCTCGGACGTGCCGCCGGCGGTTGGCGTCCAGTCCAGCCAACCGACGTTGCCTGGGCTGTTCTTGCAGAGCGGCACGGTCTGGTACTCACTGGGAGCGACGAAGAGCACCGGGTTCCCGCTCGCGTCCTCGATCTGGTCGAGGTTGTTGCTGCCGTCGCAACCGATGACGGTCGTCGGGACCGTAACCGGCAGGACGATGCAGCCGGCCTCGGCCTCACAGACCGACTCGCGGAATCCGGCGCGGGCGGTTGCCGTGGCTTCGATGTCGAGCGTCGGGATGCCGATGACGGGCATTAGAAATGTGTTGACCGTCTGCTTGGCATTGGCTTTGACGCCCTTGGCTCCCGTCGGGATTGCACCCGAACCGACGAGCGCCGCAGTGGCCGGATCCGCCGTCACGGCGCCGGTGGCATCTAGCAGGTTGCCGTTGAAGTCGGTGTAGTACGCCACTGGCGCACCGAATCCGTTGTTGGTCGCGGCGCGGTTGACCGCGGCCAGTACGTCGGCATCCGTCTTGGTCGGGACCGTGCCCGCGACGTTCTCCATCAATACGATGGCGCCTGCCTCGGCCACGGAGTCGGCCGCATTCTGCGTGACGCGCTGTTGGCTCCAGGCATACCCACCGTCGACGACAAGGCCGACCATGGCGATGATGCCGATCAAGCCGAGCGCAACGATGACGAGCACCTGCCCCCTCTCGTCACGCGTGTGGGAAGTAGACATTGCTCGGGCACTCCTGCTGCTCACCGCGGTGGAACCGCGGGGATGGATGAACGATGAAGGGAGAAGGCTATGGAGCGACATTGCCCCACTCCACCGGCTGACGGGTGACCGCCTGCATGTTGATGACGCCAACGAGGTTGCCGATGATCGGCGTCGCGGCCGTATAGCTGTAATTGGTAGTGACGATGGCGACGCGTCCCAGTGACTGTTCGGTGTTGTTACACGCCGTCACAGTTGACAGGTCCGCGCTGGCGAATTCGACCTCGACATCGCCGGTCGACAGGCCGAGCGACACCGCGTGGTCGATTGCCTCGTCCACGATGTGGGTGCAGTTCTGGTCCACGATCGCGATGCGGACGGCCTCGCGGGAGGCGTTCGACAGCGTGTTGTAGGCGTAGATGGCGCGGCCGAAGTCGACGATGCCGACGAGCAGCAGGATGAAGATGGGCAGGATCAGGGCGAATTCGACCAGGGTCTGGCCACGCCGCTCGCCGCGATGCAGGTGTCGTCGCATTAGTTGCCTCCCACCGTCACGGGTGACTGGCACGGATAAGGCTGGCCGCCGACGAGGGTCTGTGACGACACCGTGTAATTCCCGTTCGGTGGCGCAGTGGCCGTGAAGGCGCCGGTGAATCCGGCCGTGGAGAAGGTGTTGGAGGCCGTGTTGACCTTCTGGCCGATGAGCTGCGGCATGAGGCAGACCGTGGGCACCGCCGGCGCGTGCGTCACGGTGACCGTAGTCGTCGGCGGCCGGCAGTTGCCCGGCGAAGACGAGGGCGACGTGGTCTGCACGGATACGAAGTTGGCATCGCTGCCGCTCGCCGGGGAGAACGTCCCCGCGTCGAAGCCGGCGGCCGTCCACTGCGAGCGCGCCTGGCCGACGGTAAGGCCCACCAGATTGGGCACGACGATTTCGGGCGCGGTGCAGGTGGAGACCGTGGACGTCACCAGCACGGTGGCGGTATCGACGATGCAGCTACCGGGGACAGACGGGGGGGAGGTTGTCTGCGTCAGGACCGACTCGGTGTCGAAGCCGGTCAGCGGATTGAAGCCAATTGCGGCGAAGCCGGCGTTCAGCCAGGCAGTGCGCGCCCCGGCCACCGACATGCCGACCATGTCGGGCACGAGGGAATCCGGGCAACCCGCCCCGGGTGGTTGGTTGCCGACCGGGATGCCGGCCACGGACCCGCCCTTGATCGGGAACTTTGACTCGGCACCGACGGGCAGTGGGTCGGGCAGGATCAGGCCGACGAGAGGGGTGACGAAGGAGAATTCGCAATCGAGGTGGAGGACCGCGAAGTCGCCGATCTCGTGAGGATCGGCCGTGCCGACGGCGTCCATAAAGGCCGGGTCCGGCACGTCACCCGGGGTCCACGGTGTGCCGATCGACTCGCCGACCGGCTGGCAGCCGACCGCGTTGAGGTCGTTGGCGACCTGCTGTCGAAACAGCGCCTTGAGCGTCGGATCGCCCGATCCCTGCCACGCCTTGGGGTTCCAGGCGGCCTCGTTCGCGCCAATACGCGCTGCATTGTTGAGCGCGACGCTCCCGAAGAAGACGCGGCCGAAGTCGATGGCCAGCACGAGGAGCAGCACCAGAAGGGGCAGGATTAGCGCGAACTCGACCATGGCCTGGCCGCGTGTGCGCTCGGTGGTGTCCCCGCGTCGGAAGGGCAGCTTCATGAGTGACGGTACTCGGAATACGGGCAGTAAGCTCGCGCAGTGTCGCAATCGCACCTTGCGCGTCACCTTGCAGGGTCCCGCGCCACCCCCCGGACCGCCACCGTACCTTGGTCCTACCCCGCCACTCCCTCGACCGATTCCGCCGGCTCCGCGGGCAGCGTGAGCACGATGGTCGACCCCGCTCCCAGGC
>NZ_DASSCY010000098.1:0-3946 GCF_035697385.1 Mycobacterium sp.
GGCGGGCCGTCCGGTCGAGGGCATGCTGGCGCTGCGTCGCGCGAGGACGGGTGAGGAGCTCCACGACCGGCAGCTGACGCGCCGCACCGAGCGCCCCGGCCAGCAGGAGCGCCTGGTTGTAGCCCCGCTCACGGGCGCGCGAGACATGGACCGGCACCGGAACGAGGATCGCCGGACCGCTCACTGCCAGCAGACCGTCGAACGCGGGCAGGGCCGCGCGAGCGAGCGGATCGGCGAGGCGGCGGGCTCCGCCGTACTTGAGGCGCTGAAGGCAGCGCCGGGCGACGCCCTCGTGCCGAAACGCGCTGACGACGAGCTCGACCTCGGATCCCCCCAGGCTGGCGGCGTCGGCTGCCAGGAACGAGGCCGTCGGATCGCTTGCCGGTCGCAGATCCTTCTCGCACCCGCCGCAGAGGACCGTTCCGTACCGGCTACAGCCGGCGCACGAGGGCGGCAGGACGACCTCCAGCAGGCTCGCGAGCGACATGACGCCAGCCTGACCGATGGGGCCTTATCGGCCCCTTAGCGGCGGCTTACCGGGGCGTGATGGCCAGCTGATCGCCGACCCGGGTGCCGGACGTCGCAATGGCGCCCACCGGCAGCTCGATGCAATCGCGGGCACCACGCGCCCACCAGATCACGCGCCACGGCCGAAGGCCCGTCACCGCCTTCGTGACGCGCCTGGATCGGTCCATGAAGACCACGTCGATGGGGAAGCGCATGAAGAACATGTGGATGCTCTGCGTCCGCTCGATGAGCAGGCCCTCGCCGGGGTCGAGGCCGGAGCGGTTCAGGAGGCCCACGACCCGGTCGCCCATGCTCCGGGCGACGCGCGCGCGGTCGGCCACCACCGTGCCGCGGGTCTCGTTCCGAATCTCGATCGTTGCGGGCATCAGGTGGATGCTAGCGGACGTGGAGATGCCCCGGCCGCGTGGCCGGGGCATCTTGATTGTGGGCTGATCCCTACCTGATCAGCTGCACGCCAATTGCGTCCGTGCTGGATCCAGAACCAGTCCCCGGTCCGACCGTGCCCTCGGTGATGAACTTCACGAAGCGGCCGACCAGGCAGCTCGTCACGCCGGTGCTGGCGTAGTCGAGCGTGGCACAGATGGGATTGGAACCGTTGACATAGGCCCCCTGGGTGACGCCTGCGGCGACGCATTCCGGAATTGCGGGACCGCAGAATTGGAAGCTGGCGAACTGCGGCAGGTGGTACCACTGGTTCGTTCCGCCGCCACCCACATCCGATGGATCACATCCGCTGAGGCTCGTCCCGCTCGGCGTGTCACCGCATGTTCCGTCGAATTGCGGAATGCGGACGATGGCCCCGGCATAGCGGCTGTTGAGCGCCGCTTCAATAAAAGCGGAGTTGGGATTGCCGGTCTGCGCGACCTTCTGCCACGATGGCAGCGAGATGGGCGGGTTATTGGGCGTGAGGATCTCGCATTCAATCTCAGGGAGACCCTCGCTTGGAGTGCCGTCGCATCCAGCAGTGCCAGGGTACCAATCGATCCAGCCCACATTGCCTGGTCCATTGCCACACAATGGGATCGAGATGGGCTCGTTGGTGACCTGCCAGAAGCTCGGCGGATCGTACGCGCTCGGATTGTTGCCCGTGTTGTCGCATTGAAGGATCGTGACTGGCAACGTGATGGGAATGACATCACACCCGGACTCCGCGGCGCACACCTCGTTGAGGTAGCCGGCGACGGCAGTCGCCGGTGCCGTTGCGGTGCTCTCGTCGAACCCGATCACGCGCATCAGGAAGGTCGGAAACGTCACGGTCCCACGCGCGAGTACGCCCGCAGCGCCGTCGGGGATCGTGCCGTCGCCAACCCGTGCGGCGGCGGACTCGTTGGTCGTGGCGGAGCCACCCGGCGTGAGCATGTCGCCGGTGATGTTGGTGTAGAACACCGCGTCGCGGTCGATCTTGTTGTTGTCGAATGCGAGCTGAACTGCCGCATCGACCTCGAGATCTGTGCGGACGGGCTCAGCGCCCGCGAGGCGCTCGGCCATCACGGTTGCGCCCGCGAGCGCCGCGGCGTCGGCGGCGTTCTGGGTGGCGCGCTGCCGACCCCAGGCGAACCCGCCGTCGATGACGAGTCCAACCATCGCCACGATGACGATCATGCCGAGGGCGACGATGACGAGCACCTGTCCTCGCTCGGACGAGGCGTCGCGCTTACGGTGAAACATAGCTGCGCTCCACTGGCTGCCGCGATGCCGCTGACAGGTTGAGATTGCCGACGAGGTTGCCGATGATCGGCGTAGCTGGCGTGAATGTGTAGTTCACGAGAATCTCCACCTCGCACGAGATGGCGATGGGGGTGTTGCACGGTGCCGCCAAGCTCTCCGGCTCGAGGAAGGAGAGGGTCACGTCCGCGTCGCTCAGCCCCAAACCAATGGCGTGCGCCTGGGCTTCGGCCAGGATGACGTCCTCGTTCTGGTCGACGATCGCGACGCGAACCGCCTCGCGGGCCGCGTTCTGGATGGTGTTGTAGGCGAAAACGGCGCGGCCGAGATCGAAGAGCCCGAAGAGGACCAGGAGAAAGATGGGCAGAATCAGGCCGAATTCAACCAGCGCCTGCCCGCGCGAACTCGTGCGACAGCGGTTCATGATTACTCCAACGTCACGAGTTCATCTGCCGAGCAGGAATACGGCTGGCCGGCGGTCAGCTTCTGTCCTGTCACCGTGCCGGACGCTGAGCCCTGGTAGTCGAACACTCCGGTGAAGAGAGCGTCGTCGTACTTCTTCTCGGCTGCGTTCTTCTTTAGGCCAAACAGCTGGGCCGCGGTGCAGTATTCAACCGCGGGTTCGCTGCCGACGGTCGCCAGCGCACTCACCGGTGCGCAGTCGCCGGGCTCGTCCCCGCTCGACACATCCATGCTGGTGACGATCTCGTCGTCGGTGCCGGTGGCGTAGAAGGCGCCGGTAAAGAGATCCTCCCATGCGGTCCGAGCTGCCCCAACCGTCAGGTCCTTGAGCTCGGGCACCCTGGCTTCCCCTGAGGTGCAGGTTGTAGTGCTTGTCTCGATCGTGACGGTCACGCTCGTGTTGGCTGAGACGCACTCGCCCACCGCGTACGGCGGCGACGTGGTCTGCGTTGCAACGATGTCCTCATCCAGCGCGCCACCCAGAGCGGTGAAGGTGCCCGTGAACCGATCCTCCCAGATTGATCTCGCATTACCCACCGTATGACCGACGAGGTTGGGGACGACGACCTGCGCGCAGGGTGTCCCCCCAGTCGTACTCGGCGGCACGACCCCGACCGGGATACCCGCGATCCGTCCCCCATTGACCGTGAAGGTCGAGTTGGCGGTCACGGTAAAGAGGCTGTCCCCAAGGATCATGCTCGCGATCGGCGTAAGCACCCGGAACCGGCATTGCAATGCGACCGTTGTCTGATCACCTACGTCGTATCCCGTGAAGGTCGGGTCGGGAATGTCGGTCTTATCGACCTCCGTGAGGTCCATCGCCATGCAGTTGAGTGGGTTCAGGTCACGGGCGACGAGCGTTCTGAACTCATCCTGCGAGAGGAGGTCCGGCGTCCCATCCCACGCATCGGGATTGCGGGCTGCGTAATTGGCGCCGATCCGCGAGGCGTTGCTGACCCCTACCCACTGAAAGAACACGCGGCCGAAATCCACTGCCAGCACGAAGAGCAGCAGCAGCACAGGGAGGACGATCGCGAACTCGACCAGGGCCTGGCCGCGTGTGCGCTCGGTGGTGTCCCCGCGTCGGAAGGGCAGCTTCATGAGTGGTGGTACTCGGAATACGGGCAGTAAGCTCGCGCAGTGTCGCAACCGCACCTTGCGCGTCACCTTGCAGGGTCCCGCGCCACCCCCCGGACCGCCACCGTACCTTGGTCCTACCCCGCCACTCCCTCGACCGATTCCGCCGGCTCCGCGGGCAGCGTGAGCACGATGGTCGACCCCGCTCCCAGGC
>NZ_DASSCY010000099.1:0-2078 GCF_035697385.1 Mycobacterium sp.
TTTATCGGGGCGGACCGTGGCTGGGTAACCGACTGTCGGTTTGTCCCGCCCCCGCCAGGCCACCGGTTGCTCGACGGGATCCGGCGATGGGAAGAGTGGGTCAATGGCCAATCCGCTCTGCCGTCGATCATCAGAATGGCGGTCGGACACTACCAATTCGAGTGTCTGCACCCTTTCAACGACGGCAACGGTCGCCTAGGACGCCTAGTGTGTGCGCTGCAGTTGACCCGGTACGGGGAACTTCAAAATCCGATCCTCAACATCGCACCCTGGCTGGAGCGGAATCGCACTGAGTATCAACACCTTCTGCTGCAGGTGTCGCTTACGGGAATATGGGACGACTGGGTTCAGTTCATGTGCGCTGCAATCCATGCTGAATCATTGGAAGTCATCCGGCGCGTAGATCAGCTGCACAACATCCGCCAGACATTCAAGGCGCAGTTGGCCGAAGCCGGGGCGAAGGGCGTTTCCCTCAGGATCGCTGAGGACCTGATCGGTTACCCGATGATCACCGCCCAGCTCGCGGCCGAACTCTACGACGTGTCTTATCAGGCCGCGAACAGTGCAATCCAGCGTTTGGTGGATCTCGGCGTCCTCCGCCAACGAAGCCAAGGGCGGTATGCGCGCATTTTCTCGAGTGACGCTGTTCTCGCGATACTCGAATGAGTTGCGAGCTCCTAGCTGAGGACCTCAGCAAACGTCAAGTGCGCCGTTCACCTGCGGTTGCAGATGGCTGGCTTTGGCGGTGGCGGAGGGATTTGAACCCTCGGACGGGGGTTACCCGTCACACGCTTTCGAGGCGTGCTCCTTAGGCCGCTCGGACACGCCACCGTGTGGCAGCTTACCGATGACCGAGCGGACAACCCAAACCGTGCTCCATGCTCTTCGCGCAAGCGCTCATCGCTGCTCAATGCTCTTCGCGCAAGCGCTCATCGCTGCTTGGCGAAGAACGCCTCCAGCGGCGCCGCGCACTCGTCGGCAAGAACTCCCCCGCGCACTTCCGGCCGATGCGTCAGCCGCCGATCGCGGACCACGTCCCACAGCGAGCCGACAGCCCCTGTCTTCGGCTCCCACGCACCGAACACCAGCCGCGCAACCCGCGCCATCACCAGCGCACCCGCGCACATCGTGCATGGTTCGACGGTGACGGCCAGCGTGGTGCCTTCCAGCCGCCAGCCGTCGCCGAGCACTTGAGACGCCGCCCGCATCGCCAGGATCTCGGCGTGCGCGGTCGGATCCCCCAGCTCTTCGCGTGCATTGGCCGCCCGCGCCAGTTCGGTGCCGTCGGCGGCGACGATCACCGCCCCGATGGGCACGTCACGAGGCCCCACAGACCCCGCGGCGTCGAGAGCGGCGCGGATGAGGTCTTCGTCGGTCACCGATCGAGTTTTTCGAGCACCGCCGATAGCTCGTCGGCGAAGCCCATCTCCCTGGCGATCCGGCCCAGTTGTTCGTCGGCGTAGAGGTCGGTCTCGTCGAGGATGACGCCCAAAACCGCCTCGGGCAGTCCGATATCGGCCAGAAGTCCCAGGTCGCCCTCCTCGAACGGGTCGGCGTCTTCGAGTTCACCGGGGTCGAGGTCGGCGTCGAGCTTTTCCAGCGCCTCGGCAGCGATGTCGTAGTCCAGCGCGGCGGTGGCATCCGACAGCAGCAGCCTTGTCCCGGCCGGCGCAGGCCGCACGATCATGAAGAATTCGTCATCGATATCCAGCAGTCCGAAAACCGCGCCCGCACTACGCAATTCGCGAAGTTCGGTTTCCGCGGCGGTCAAGCTGGTCAACGCAGCACGGCGCATGGGTGCGCAACGCCATTTGCCGTCCTCCCGGACGACGGCGACGCCGAAACCGTCGGGAATTTCGACGGTCTGGTTCTGCGCCGAGGCACTTTGGGCTCCCATGTGGGCCAACGGTAGTCCCCGACCTGGTCTTTGACTAGCAATCCGCACCAAGCCTGACGTCGGTCGATGCAACCGCATGTGCCAACCTTGGAGGGTGACAAAGACACCCGTTTGCGTGGTGGGTCTGGGTCTCATCGGGGGCTCGGTGATGCGTGCCGCCGCGGCGGCGGGGCGGGAGACT
>NZ_DASSCY010000100.1:0-2303 GCF_035697385.1 Mycobacterium sp.
TCGTCTGCCGCCGCGGCGTGTGCAGCCACTTGAGCAGTCGCACCGAAAGCCCGGTGTACAGGCCCATGACGACGAGGTCGACGGCCACCATTGTCACGCCGATCGCCAGGTATTGCGGCAGCAGCGGTGCGGTCGGCACAACGAACTGCGGCAGGACGGCGAGGAAGAACACCAGGCCCTTGGGATTGGTGGCGTTGACGAGGAACCCGCGCACCATCAACGCCACCCGCCCGCCGTCGACCGATCTTGCGACCTGCTCACGCAGATCGACGGTGGCGGTGCGCCATTGACGCACGGCCAGGTAGACCAGGTAGGCCACACCGATCCACTTGATGATGTTGAACGCGAGGATCGAGTTCGCCACTGCCGCGCCGAGTCCGATCGCGACCAGGGCAAGCTGCAGCATCAGACCGATCTCCAGCCCAACGATGCTCCAGTAGCCGCGCCGCACGCCCTGCGTCAACCCGGTCGCCATCGATTGGATGGCGCCCGCTCCCGGCGACACGCTGATCGCGATCGCGGCGCCGAAGAATGTCAGCCAGACTTCCCACGCCATGGGGTCAGTGTGTCATCAGGGGTCAAGCGATATCGGCGACGAAGACCGCGACCTTGTTCGCCTGCAGTCGCGCCATGAACGGCAATCCCTCCGCTCCGGTTCCAGCGGGCACGATCCGTGGGTTGACGAGGTGCAGATCTCGCCGGGTGAGGTGCAGATCTGCCTCGCCCGCGGCCAACACATTCTTCACCCAGTCCGTTTTCCCATGGCCGAGTGCGATCGCCACCACGTTGCCCTTGCGGTAGGTGGTCACAATCGTTTCGTAGGGTTTTCCCGACTTGCGACCGCGGTGTTTGATGGTCGCCATCCCGGGCAGAAAACGCGCGATCGGTTTGACCATCGGGTTGAAGTACTTGATCTGTAGCCGCTCCACCACGGGTGGAAAAATCATCGGCACCCCTGGCGCGTTGTTGGGGTGGTCTTTGGCACGCATGACGCCTCCAATACCAATTTGTGCAGCTCTGGGACAATGGTCAGCGTGAATGTATCGCCACCGCGTATGGCGCGCATCGAACTGCGTGGCCAAGGGCTGTCTGCTGCGCAGTTGCGCGCCGCGCTGCCGCGCGGCGGGGTCGATGTCGACACGGTGGTCCCCAAGGTGCGCCCGATCGTCGACGCGGTTGCCGAACGGGGTGCACAGGCCGCCCTGGAGTACGGCGAAACGTTCGACGGGGTGCGTCCTGCCCAGGTCCGGGTACCGTCCGGCGAACTGCAGCGCGCACTCATGCAGCTCGATGCCGACGTCCGCGCCGCGCTGGAGGTCGCCATCGAGCGGGCCCGCGCCGTGCATGCCGATCAGCGCCGCAGCGACACCACGACCAGCCTGGGGCCGGGTGCGACGGTCACCGAACGCTGGGTGCCCGTCGAGCGAGTCGGCCTCTACGTACCGGGCGGCAACGCGGTCTACCCGTCGAGCGTGGTGATGAACGTGGTACCCGCGCAGACCGCGGGGGTGGACTCGCTGGTCATCGCCAGCCCGCCGCAGGCCGAGTTCGGCGGCCTGCCGCACCCGACCATCCTGGCCGCCGCGGCGCTGCTCGGTGTCGACGACGTGTGGGCGGTCGGCGGCGCGCAATCCATCGCCCTGCTCGCATACGGCGGCACCGACACCGACGGGTCCGAACTTGCGCCGGTCGACATGATCACCGGCCCCGGCAACATCTACGTCACCGCCGCCAAGCGGATCTGCCGTTCACAGGTTGGCATCGACGCCGAAGCAGGCCCAACTGAAATCGCGATCCTCGCCGACCACACCGCCGACCCCGGGCACGTCGCCGCCGACCTGATCAGCCAGGCCGAGCATGACGAGATGGCCGCCAGCGTGCTGGTCACTCCCAGTCCGGAGCTTGCCGACGCCACCGACCGCGAGCTGGCCGTGCAACTCGAGACCACCGTGCACCGTGAGCGCGTCACCGCTGCGCTGACAGGCAAGCAGTCGGCAATCGTTCTCGTGGACGACCTCGACGCCGGCGTACGCACGGTCAATGCGTACGCCGCCGAGCACCTCGAGATCCAGACCGTCGAGGCTGCCCGCATTGCGTCGCGGATACGTTCGGCCGGCGCGGTTTTCGTCGGCGCTTACTCACCGGTGAGTCTCGGCGACTACTGCGCCGGCTCCAATCACGTGCTCCCCACCGCGCGCTGGGCACGCTTTTCCTCCGGGCTGTCGGTGCTGGATTTCATGAAGCGCACCTCGGTGCTCCGGCTGAACCCCGACAATCTGCGCCAGCTCGGACCCGCGGCGATC
>NZ_DASSCY010000101.1:0-11156 GCF_035697385.1 Mycobacterium sp.
TCGGCGCCATGCAACTGCCAGGGCCCGGCGTATTCGGCCCGCCCCGTGATCACGATCAGGCGCTTGCGGTGCTGCGGCGCGCAATTGAGCTCGGAATCAACCACATCGACACCGCGCAGTTCTACGGCCCGAATGTCTCCAACGAGCTCATTCGCGAGGCTCTGCACCCGTATCCCGCCGACCTCGCTCTGGTCAGCAAGGTGGGAGCGCGCCGCGACGACACCGGAGGGTGGCTGCCCGCACAGGAGCCCGACGAGTTGCGCGCCGACATCGAGGAGAACCTGCGCACGCTGGACATCGACCGCCTTGCCGCCGTCAATCTGCGCATCCACGCCGGTGATCCGAGTTCAGTCGGCCCGGTCGACCGTGACCTGTTCGACCGTCAGCTGACCGCGATGATCCAGGCTCGCGACGAGGGCTTGATCGCCGGAATCGGCTTGAGCAGCATCACCATTGAGCACCTGAAGATTGCGCTGGACCGCACCCAGATCGTCTGCGTTCAGAACGCCTTCAACCTCGTCGACCGTAGTTCCCAACCGGTGCTCGACGCATGCATCGAACACGACATCGCGTTTGTGCCGTTCTTCCCGCTGGGGTCGGGATTCACCGCCGACAACCCGGTGCTTGGCCACCCCGCCGTTCAGAGTGAGGCCGCCAAGCTCGGCCGGACCCCGGCCCAGGTCGCACTCGCGTGGACATTGTCGTTGGCGCCCAACGTATTACTGATTCCGGGTACTTCGTCGGTGTCGCATCTCGAGGAGAACACCGCGGTCGCCGACATCAAACTTGACGCCGCCGCCTCATGGTGATTTGTGGAGCCGCAGCGGCGCTCGGCGCCGGTGCGGCTCCACAAATCACTCGACGTCGACCCAGTCCAGCGTCCGCTGCACCGCCTTCTGCCAACCCGCGTAGCCGGCGGTGCGCTGCTCATCGGTCCACGCAGGCGTCCAGCGCTTGTCCTCCTGCCAGTTGGCGCGCAGGTCGTCGGCGTTCTCCCAAAAGCCCACGGCCAGACCGGCAGCGTAGGCCGCGCCCAGCGCGGTGGTTTCCGCGACGACCGGCTTGATGACGTCGACGCCGAGCACGTCGGCCTGGATCTGCATGCACAGGTTGTTGGCGGTGATGCCGCCGTCGACCTTCAACACTTCCATGTGCACACCGGAATCGGCCTCCATCGCGTCGACGACGTCACGGCTCTGGTAGCAGATCGCCTCCAGCGTGGCCCGCGCCAGATGCGCGTTGGTGTTGAACCGGGACAGCCCGACGATGGCGCCGCGCGCATCCGAGCGCCAGTACGGTGCGAACAAGCCGGAGAACGCGGGCACGAAGTACACGCCGCCGTTGTCGGGCACCTGGCGAGCCAGCGATTCGCTCTGTGAGGCGCCGCTGATGATGCCCAACTGATCCCGCAACCACTGCACCGCCGATCCGGTGACCGCGATCGAACCCTCAAGGGCATAAACAGGTTTCGCGTCACCGAACTGATAGCAGACGGTGGTCAGCAGCCCGTTCTCGGATCGCACGATCTTCTCGCCGGTGTTGAGCAACAAGAAGTTACCTGTGCCGTAGGTGTTCTTCGCCTCGCCGGCATCAAGGCACACCTGCCCCACCATCGCGGCCTGCTGATCGCCGAGGATGCCGGTCAACGGGACCTGGCCGGCGACCGGTCCGTCGTCACGGGTGATGCCGTAGGACCGCGGATACGACGACGGCTTGATCTCGGGAAGCATCTGGCGCGGGATGCCGAAGAACGACAGCAGCTCGTCGTCCCAGTCCAGGGTCTCCAGGTTCATCAGCATGGTGCGGCTTGCGTTGGTGACGTCGGTGACGTGCACGCCGCCGCGGGGCCCGCCGGTCAGATTCCACAGCACCCAGGTGTCGGGGTTGCCGAAGATGGCGTCACCGTTTTCGGCCGCTTCCCTGACACCGTCGACGTTTTCCAGGATCCACTGCACCTTGCCGCCGGAGAAGTACGTCGCCGGCGGCAGGCCGGCCTTGCGGCGGATGACGTCGCCGCGGCCGTCGCGATCCAGCGCCGACGCGATGCGGTCGGTGCGGGTGTCCTGCCACACGATCGCGTTGTAGTACGGCCGTCCCGTTTTGCGATTCCAGACCAGCGACGTCTCGCGCTGGTTGGTGATGCCCAGCGCGGCCAGGTCGGTGGCCGACAGGTTGGTCTTGTTCAGCGCCGAGGCGATGACGGATGCGGTGCGCTCCCAGATCTCGACGGGATTGTGCTCAACCCAGCCGGCTTTCGGCAGGATCTGCTCGTGTTCGAGTTGGTGACGTCCGACCTCGGCGCCGTCGTGGTCGAAGATCATGCATCGGGTGCTGGTGGTGCCCTGGTCAATGGCCGCAACGAACTCTGCCAACTCGTGCCCCCTTCTACTGTGACATTCCCCGGTCGCTACGCTCTCCCCTGGCCTTCGGCCGTGGGCCCAGCCCGCCGGATAACTCCAATCGACCATGATGGCCTACATGGGTTCGCGAACAGTCGACATTGAAAGCATGCCGCGCGGCGGGCCGGATGCGTCCTGCGTCGACCGGCTGCTGCAGACCGACCGGCTCGAGTACATCGACCGTGACTCCGACTCTCCTGCCGACGACGCGCGCAAGCGCAGCGTCATCCGCGCACTGGAGTGGACCGGCGACTTCTTCGGCAACACCGAGAAGTTCGCCCGCATCGCGCTCGACGAAGTGGCCGACGTTCCCGACCCCAAGATCCTCGAGCTGGGCGCCGGCCACGGCGCGCTGTCCCGCAAGCTGCTCGAATGGCATCCGACCGCCGAGGTCACCGTCACCGACGTCGAGGCGCCATCGGTGGCCAACATGGCAGCCAGCGATCTGGGTGAGCATCCGAGGGCGACGGTCCGTGACATGGACGCGACCAACATTGACGCCCCCGACGGGCATTTCGACCTTGCGGTGTTCGCATTGTCGTTCCACCACCTTTCGCCGCCGTTGGCTTCGCGCGCGTTCGCCGAAGGCACCCGCGTGGCGGACAAGCTGGTGATCATCGACCTGCCGCGGCCGCCCTCACCGCTGCACGTTCTGCGGCTGGCGATGATGCTGCCGCTCGCCCCGGTAGTGCCGTTCATGCACGACGGGATGATCAGCTCGCTGCGGGCCTACAGCCCGTCGGCGCTGCGCGCGCTGGCCGCACATGCCGACCCCGCGATTGACGTCGAGCTGCGTGGCGGCCTGATGAGCCCTCAGATCGTCGTGGCTAGCCGTCAACCTCAGTCCATTTAACCGCGGGAGCGGCCAAAGTCGCTGTCGCCCTTGGCAATGACCGCCTAGGCGTCCTGCAGTGGCAGCCACATCTCCGTCACGGTGTCGGCAGGCGATGTGTGGCGCGGCAGCGTGATGTACTGCTCGACGACCGGACGGTCCGCGAGGGCCCGGCCCGATTCCACCACCCAGCACCCGCACAGCCACGCATACTTCGCGGGCATGTCCGCATAGGGGCCGACGTGCGTCAGCACAGCGTAGGTGCCGCCTGCGATCGTGTACGGCTCGATGCTCGCCGCCCCGTCGGCGAGCGGCTCCACCGGCCCGCGTAGATCAGCGGGACGCTCGAAGCAGGCCCGCGAACGCAGGTCTGCCTCGGGGGTGACGGTCGGGTCGGAGTGGAACACGCCGGTAAAGCGCTGCTGCGACGGTTCGTAGCCATGGGCCGCGAACCACACTCCAAGCTCGGCGAACGCGCGGTTGATCTCGATGTAGGAGCCGCGGTGCAGGACTGAGAGGGACTCCATGGGCGCCACGTTCCGCACCTCGACCTCGAAGGCCTGCTCGTCGAATGCCGCTCGTGCCCTGTTGAACGAGGCATGAGTGCCGACGGCGCGGAAGCGAGCGGGTGGCATCCCGTGCGCGCCCTTGTACGCACGCGAGAACGACGCGACGTTGGGATATCCGCACTCGCGGGCGATTCTCGCGATGGGCGAGTCAGTGGTGGCGAGCATGAACGACGCGCGCTCCATGCGCAGACGTCTGACCAGTGCCGCGATACTCTCCCCAAACGCCGACTGGTAGATGCGATGCCAATGCCGGGGCGACAGGCCGCCCACCTGGGCGAGCTTGATCAGATCTAGTGGTTCGGCGAGGTGCTCGTAGATGTAGGCGAGGACAACATCGAAGCGCTCCTCGTAGTCGATCCACTCATGTGCACGCATCGTCGCGCCCGCGGAGCTTGTAGGTGAGTGCGAGCTCGATGCAATGCTCAAGCTCGGCGGCGGGGACGGCCGCTGTGGGGTCGAGCACGGCCGCTCGGTTGTCGCGGAACGTGAGGTGCGGGAACCTCTCTCGCCACGTCTGCACAAGGGTGGTCTGGCAGTGGACGAACAGCGCGACGCGGTCGGCGTCGACCCGTCCCAGCCGCACGGTGGTACCGGAGCGAGACTGCTCGGGCAGGTAACTGGGCTGACCCCACTTGAGAGTCTCGACGAGTGGGCCGATCCTGTGGTGTCTGTCGGCGACCGCGAACACCAGTTCTCGCACGGCGAGCAGGCACGCGCGGTGCGGCGACGCGAACGCGTCGAAGGCCGCTTGCACTCGCAGGTCCTCGATCGGTCGCATGCCTTCCCCTAGACGAGCGGGCCCTGGAGGCCGATGTTGACGCTTGGGGTCGGTGCGGACAGTTCTGGAGTCGCCATGTGGGCACTGTACGACGACGAGGCTTTGCATTACTTGCCATGCCAGCGAATAGCTTTTGGAGCTGTCGACGCGGCGATTCATGGGCGATTTTTCAGTTTCGAGTTCGACCGGCCGCTGACCCGGGGCCGGGTCAACCGGTGCAGCAGCCAGGCAAGCGGGATCGTCAGCGCCAGCGTCACCGTAAACAGTCCCAGCGCCGAACCGGTGTACACCGGCCACCGCAGCACCGAAACGAGCGCGATCTCCATCACGATCACGTGGAGCAGGAAGATCTCGTAGGAGATCTCGCCCAGCCACACCATCGGTCTGCTGCCCAACACACGCGCGTACCACCCGCTGTCGCCCAGGGCCAGCGGCGCCACCACCGCGGTGGCGATCGCCGCGAAGAAGAGCGTCTTGGCCACGTCCTGACCCATGTCGAGTGCCGGAGCGTTGTTCGCGCCGGCGATGGGCGTCGACACCACGAGATACGCGCCTACGACGAACGGCAGGACCGCGACTGCGTAGCAGCGAACGCCCTTGGTCTGCAACACCGCAAGCGCCATCCCGCCGACGAACCACACCAGATAGTGGGGCAGCCACAGGCCCGCGCCGTTCGGTAGCCAGTCGGTGCGATGGATGACGATCAACCACACCGGACTCAGTGCGCCCAACACGGCCAGGCCTGCCAGCACGAGCCCGGGCTGCCAGCGACGGCGGCACAGCACCGCAAGCAACAGGTAGGCCAGCAGCGGTAGCACCGCGTAGAACGCCACCTCCACCGCCAGGCTCCACATCTGGGTGAGGCCTTGATGCAGATAGGTCTCCAGGTAGTCGCTGTAGATCTGCGTCAGCGTGAGATTGCGAAGCAGGCCGTGCCAGGTATGGCCGGGGTTAGGGACAATGTCGCGAAATTGGTACACCGCATAGGCGATGAACACCGTGACGACGTATGCGGGCATGATGCGCCGCACCCGATTCCGGGCGTACCGGCTCAGCACCGGCGGGGCCTCCGCGGTGGCAGCGGCCCTGACCCACGCACCGAAGAGCAGGAAACCCGAGAGGACGAAGAAGATCGCGACGCCGATCTCCATGCGCGACGACAGCAGGCCGGCGTAGCCGCGGTTGTACGCCCCGGTGCCGTATGCCGCGTGGGTGCCCATCACGAGCAGCGCGGCGACAGCGCGCATACCGGTGAGCGAGGCGACCCGGTCGACCGTCGAAACCTGTTCGAGACCGCCCTGGTCTACGTCGCTGGTCGACGACGCGGTCACCGCGTCAGTATGCGCTGCCTCCTGCATGCGTTTCTGCGCGATTTCCTTGCGCCGCCATCACCGAAGCTGTTGCATCGGCGTTGTGGGCGAAGAAGTCAAGCAGACCGAGTACAGCCGCGCGCACCGCCGCGAATACCGGCGCAAGGTTCAGCTGTGCCTGGACGTCTTCGAAACCATGCTCGCGCAATCCAGTTTCGAGTTCGACCGGCCGTTGACGGGCATGGAGATCGAGTGCAACCTCGTCGACGGCGACTATCAGCCCGCGATGAGCAATCAAGAAGTGCTCGCCTCGATCGCCGATCCGGCGTATCAGACCGAATTAGGCGCCTACAACATCGAATTCAACGTTCCGCCACGGCGGTTGCCCGGTCGGGCCGCACTCGAGCTGGAATCCGAGGTCCGGGCCAGCCTTAACGCCGCCGAGGACAAGGCCAACGCGCACGGCGCGCACATCGTGATGATCGGCATCCTGCCGACGCTGATGCCCGAACACCTGTCAGGCCACTGGATGAGCGACTCGACGCGCTATCAGGCGCTCGAGAACTCGATCTTCACCGCCCGCGGCGAGGACATCCACATCGACATTGCCGGGCCCGAGCGGCTGAGTCTGCAGCTGGCGTCAATCGCACCGGAATCGGCGTGCACCAGCATGCAGCTGCACCTGCAGGTCTCCCCCGCGGACTTCGCGAAGAACTGGAACGCCGCGCAGGTGCTCGCCGGGCCACAGCTGGCGCTCAGCGCCAACTCGCCCTACTTCTTCGGCCACCAGCTGTGGACCGAGACCCGGATCGAGCTCTTCACCCAGGCCACCGACACCCGCCCCGACGAGCTCAAGACACAGGGCGTGCGCCCGCGGGTGTGGTTCGGCGAGCGGTGGATCACGTCGGTTTTCGACCTGTTCGAGGAGAACGTCCGCTACTTCCCGTCGCTGCTGCCGGAACTTTCCGATGAGGATCCGGTGTCCGAGCTGGCCGCGGGCCGCACCCCGCGGCTGGCCGAACTGCGGCTGCACAACGGCACCATCTGGCGGTGGAACCGCCCGGTGTACGACGTGGTCGACGGCAAGCCGCACCTACGGGTGGAGAACCGAGTACTGCCCGCGGGTCCGACCGTCATCGACATGCTGGCTAATGCGGCGTTCTACTACGGCGTGCTGCGGACGCTGTCCGAAGAGGACCGGCCGCTGTGGACGAAGATGAGTTTTGCTGCGGCACAACATAATTTCGTCGAGTCAGCCCGGTACGGGATGGACGCGCGGCTGTACTGGCCCGGCCTCGGCGAGGTGACGCCCGACGAGTTGGTGCTGCGTCAATTGTTGCCGATGGCCGACGAAGGGCTGCGCCGCTGGGAGGTGGCCAGTGATGTGCGCGACCGCTACCTGGGAGTGATCGAAGGGCGCGCCAAGACGGGGCGCAACGGCGCCGCGTGGCAGGTGTCGGCCGTCGCGGCGCTGCACGAGCGCGGGCTGAGCCGGCCCAACGCACTGGCGGAGATGCTACGGCTGTACTGCGAGCGGATGCACAGCAACGAGCCGGTGCACACATGGGACGGCCCGGGCGAGGGGTGATCGTGCACAAGTTATGGCTGTTGGCATTGGTGTTGGGGATGACGCTGGTGGGCTGCCATTCGAACCCGAAGGCGGTTGCCGAACCTGTCGAATTCAGCCTCGACAAGGAATTCAGTCTGACAGGGGGCGAGGAAGCAACGATAGGCGGCGAAAAGCTACGCCTGCGATTCACGGAGGTGCTGGAGGACTCGCGCTGTCCCACGCAGGTCGAGTGCGTCTGGACCGGACAGGCGCGGATTGCCGTCCTCGTCCAGCCGCAGGGCCGCGAGCCGACGACAGTGGAGCTCAACACGAATCCCGCACCGGGCCAGAACGTTCAGACGGCTCAGGTCGGCGAGTACACGGTGAGCCTGCAGTCGCTTGACCCCTACCCGCAAACCATCGACGAGTCGACTGCTCTCGACCAGTACCGGGCGACGCTAGTGGTGCACAAGGCGTAGGCATATACCACCTGCGGGTTGAGGCTTCCTCGGGTTCCTCGTCGTCGAGCATGGTGCTTTCGTCGAACGGCTTGTCGCCGTGGAGTACCTGCTGGATCTCACGTTGGTCCACCGTGTTCGTCCAATGGCCGACGAGCACGGTGGCGACAGCGTTGCCGGAGCAGTTGGTGAGCGCGCGGGCCTCCGAGATGAACCGGTCGATGCCGACGATGACACCGCGGACCACGGCGACGACCACCGTGATGTAGAGCCAGTGGGTCTTATCGCGTTTGGGTCTGTTTCGGCTTGTCGACGGCCGGCTTGGCCGCGCTGTATGACTGCGTCGTCTCTTGGCTCCCTTGTCCGGCGCAATGCTCGGGTAAGCAAATGTGCGCTGCGTCGCAGCTGCGTAGCCATCGCCGTTAGGGCTTCGGCGGCATACGGCCATCGGTAATGTTGCCCGCAATACGGTCCCCATTCGAACCATCGCGGGAGATCACAGTGGCTGTTCAGCGGCGGATATTCGTAAGTGTCAACGCCGACTCCAGCATGGACCACGATCGGCGTCGCCTTGGTATTAAGAGAGCCGTACTTGACCAACTAAGAAGCGCTGGGTACACACCACAAGTCTTCTTCGAAGAAGGCCTGCCGATGGGCATGGGATGGACCTTCAACAACGTGGTCAACGTGATGCGTCGGTGCGTTGGCGCAGTCGTGCTTGGCTTCCCTCGGTGGCGCGCGACGATCAGCGGGTCCCCCATCAGAATGATCGGCGAATTCAGCCATATCGAGGGGGCAATTGCACTGTCGCTTGGGCTGCCCACTTTCATCGCGGCAGAACCTGACCTACTCGATCGAGGAATCATCTTCAAAGGAGGTGGATTCCAAATCGCTCCGATACCAATCGACGCCGACCGCGAAACTATCTTCACTGGGAGCTTTGGCCGAGCGTTTGATGCGTGGACGACCAAACTCGGCGAGCAGCGGGACATTTTCCTGGGGTTCTGTAGCAAGTCCGCCGGCTTCGCCGCGCAAGTCGAGGCGATCCTCACACGTGCTGGTGCGACCGTCCACAACTGGGCAATGGACTTCGGGGTCGGCTTCTCCATTCTCGAGGAAATCCATGCCGCGCGGACGCGGTGTGACCGCGCAGTATTTATCTTTAGCGAAGACGATCCGTTAGAAGGAACCGCGAGTCAGGCCGCCCCCCGAGACAACGTCGTTTTCGAGGCCGGTTACTTCATTTCGGCGCGAGGTCCCGGGAATACCCTCATCATCCGGGTTGGCAACGCAAAAATGCCTGCGGATCTCGGCGGAGCAATCTACCTCTCCATCCCGTCCGTCGCAGACGGCCCAGCCCTAATCGAGGCACGCCTACGCGATTTCGCGATTGACGGCATACTGTAGTCCGGTATGGCGCGCGTCTTTTCGTACCTCGATCTTGTGCGCGACCTGCCCGCGCCTAGCTCAGACATCAACCGCCTCGCCAACCAAATACACGCACTCCCCGCATTGCAGTCTGGTCATGCCGTCCTCGTCGGCTCCGCGGCTTGGGGCCAAGCGTCGTGGCGTAGCGACATCGATGTGGTTGCCTACGACTGCAACGCAACCTCGCTTCTGCAAGAGACGATCAAGGATCTTCGGGCCGAGTACGAAGAAGCTGCGCAGCATATGGCTCCGAAGGTCGAGATAATTCTCATCGGGGCAGAGCACGAGGAACTGGTCGAGCGCGACAACCTTGTTTCAGGCAGCGTGCCGATCTTGGAGCCGGTGACCATCTCGGAAATCTTCCGACAAGTCAGCGTCCGTCTCGGCGACCACCTGCGTGCTCTCGCGCAGGCCAAAGGCGATCCCTGGAGGTCGTTTGCAACGAAATATGCGATTGGCTCAGAGAGCGACGGGGATGCGATCCTTGATCTGTTGAGCAGCTATGCGTCCAAAATCGCGTCTGGTTGGCGCGAGAACGAATGGTCGCCGAAAATCACAACGCTTTCCGAATCGCATCTAGAACAACTCGGACATGCTGACGGATTTGCAACGCACCTCGTTCGCCTCGTTCTTTCCCACCAGAGCTCGTACCCGATTCCAGACCGTCGCGTTGACATCCGTCCGGCCCTCTTGTCCCTGGGCGAACTGGGCGAACGCATTCAAAAAGTGCTGGCGCCGTTCTTCGCGTTCGCCGACGAGTACGAGAACCTGGCTCAGCGCGTGCGCAATGCAGATCCCATCACGCACAACGAGTTTGACCGCTCGATCGTTACAGCTGCAGCGAAGATGGACTTCGATGCAGTTGAGCGGCTCATCTGGTCGTACAGCGCAGAGAACCGGGCGCGGTAGCGTTATGCGACGAGTGCTCGTGGTAGGGCCAGTCGCGGCTGGAAAAACCCATGTAGCGAAGGAAGTTGCACAGCGGACGGGCATCCCGCGAACCGAACTCGACTCACTGCGCTTCGACGATCGCTGGAACCCGCTCCCCGAGAACGAATTTCGCGCCCTTGTCGAAGAGATCGCGGGCAGACGCCAGTGGATTATTGATGGCAACTACGCGTCCGTCCGCGATGTACTTTGGCGCCATGCGGACACAGTCACATGGCTCGACTACTCATTACTGACGGTCATGCGACAGCTCTTGTGGCGGACGATGCGGCGAATCTTCTCCCATGAGGATCTCGGCGGCGGCAGAAGAGAGAGCTTGCGAAGGCTCTTCAGTTCGCAATCCATCGTGTGGTGGGCTATTCGATCTCACGGCTCGCTACGTGCCGAATACGAGCGGGCGAGCCAGGTATACGGTTCACGCGTCGACGTCGTCCGACTGCGATCGCCGCATCAGGCGGAGAACTGGGTCGCCACGATCAAGACTGGTGCTGCCGGCAGTTGACCTGGCATGCAGAGGTTGGATCGCGTGGCGCATCACACCTGGGCAGTCGCGGCCGCCAGGGCTTCGGCGAACAGTTCAAGGTCTTCTGCCGTGCTGTCGACGTGCGGCGATGCCCGCAGCACCGGTGACCGCATCTCGAACGGCGCTCGCTGCACCTCGGCGTAGGTGGTGACGATGCCGCGCTCGGCGATCAGCCATGCCCGCACCTTCTGCGGGTCGGCGCCGTCGACCGGCTCCAGCGTGGTGATCGCCGTCGGCTCGTCGGTCGGCTCGACGACCCGCCAGCCGCTGACCTGTGCCAGTGCCCCGCGCGTCAACTGGCCGACCTCGGCCAGCCGGTCGCGGATCTGTGCCGGCCCCGCCGACATGTGCTCGCCGAGCGC
>NZ_DASSCY010000102.1:0-23906 GCF_035697385.1 Mycobacterium sp.
TCGGCGCAGCTTCCGCATCGGCCCGCAACAGCGCGACGGGATGAGCAAGGCCGAAGGTTGGTTGACCCCCGAAGCCCGCGCGGTGCTCGAAGCGGTGATGGCCAAGCAGGCCGCCCCGGGCATGTGCAATCCCGAGGACCAGGCCCCGTGTGTGGACGGCGAACCCACCCCCGAGAAGGTCGCCTCTGATGTGCGCTCGACTGGGCAGCGCAACCTCGACGCTCTGGTCGCGATGGGGCGAGCCTTGTTGGCGTCCGGGCAGTTGGGCAGCCATAACGGGTTGCCGGTGACCATGGTCATCACCACCACCCTGCAAGAACTTGAATCCGGTCGAGGGCATGCGGTCACCGGAGGAGGCAGCCTGCTGCCGATGTCCGAAGTGATCCGGCAAGCCTCCAGCGCCCACCACTACCTGGCGGTGTTCGATAAACACACCAACGAACCGCTGTATCTGGGTCGGGCCAAACGGTTCGCTACTAAAGCCCAGCGGATCATGCTGTATGCCAAGGATCGCGGCTGCACCTTCCCCGGCTGCACCGCACCGGCCTATCACAGCCAGGTCCATCACGCCGCCCAAGACTGGGCCGCGGGCGGTCACACCGACATCACCGACGAAACCCTGGCGTGTGGAAAAGACAACCGCCGCGTCAAACCCGGCGGCTGGACAACCCGAAAACGCAAAGACGGCCGCACCGAATGGATACCGCCGCCGCACCTGGACACCGGCCAAACGCGGGTCAACAACTACCACCACCCAGAGAAATACCTACTACCCGACGAAGAAGACGACGACCCGACCGCGGACTGAATGCCCGCGGGCGGATCGTCGTGAGTTCAGCAGGAGACGTCGACGTAGACGGTGCTCGAGGTGACGGTGGTGACGATGTCGTCCATCGCGCCGGGCGCACCGGAATCCATCCGAGTGAATGTCTGGCCGGGGCGGACCGCATCGACGGTGCACTGATCCAGCGGTGCCGTGCCCGTCTTGTTCAGGATTACAGTCAAGCCGTCGGCCTGCAACTGGTCGACTGTTTGGTCTGCCGTACGGGGACCTGACGGGGCCGCGTTGGCGACGCCTGCGAATCCCATTGCGGCTGCGGCGAATGCACCGGCGGTGACGACAGAGATGGTGAACGACTTCATTGTCTTGCCTTTCCAGAGGACTACGGATGAAGCTGTGGTGTGGGCACACCCGTCATTCGTTACAGAAGCCCGTCCGGATGGGTGGGCACTACAGCGGTGAAGCTCCCCGCAGGTGCTCGAAGATCAGCGACGTCTGGGTGCCCGCCACGTCAGCGTCGGCGTTGAGGTTCTCCACCACGAATGCCCGCAAATCGTCGGTATCGCGCGCGGCGACGTGCAGGATGAAGTCGTCGGCGCCCGCGAGGAAGTAGACATCCATCACTTGTGGCTTGCTCCGCATCTCTCCGATGAAGTTGCGGATCTTGCCGCGGGCATTGGACTGCAGACTGACCGAGATCATCGCTTGCAGCGTCAAACCTATTGCGGCCGGATCGATGTCCGCATAAAAGCCGCGGATCACGCCTAGCTCCTGGAGTCGCCGGACCCGGCCGTGGCAGGTCGACGGTGCGATCCCGACGAGTTCGGCGAGTGCGTTGTTGGACATCCGCGCATCGGCGTGAAGCGCGGTCAGGATTCGACGGTCGATGGCGTCGATTTCAACCGGCCGAACATCCTTCGACGGCCGCGCCTTGAAAGCCACCGATCGTGTTGATTCTTCCGTCATCCGGATATCATACCGAAGAATCCTCGGGGTGATTGCCATTCTACCGCATGTTCTTCACACTCTTAGGTAGCCAAACACGACTTTAGGAGCGGTCATGCGCGTCGGAATCCCGACCGAGATCAAGAACAACGAGTTCCGCGTTGCCATCACCCCTGCGGGTGTGGCCGAGCTGGTCCACCGCGGCCACGAGGTGATCATTCAGGCCGGCGCGGGCGAGGGCTCGGCGATTTCCGACTCCGACTTCAAGCGGGCCGGGGCGCAGTTGATCAACGGCGCCGATCAGGTGTGGGCCGAGGCGGAGCTGCTGCTGAAGGTCAAGGAGCCGATCGAGCCGGAATATGCGCGCCTGCGCAAGGGCCAGACCCTGTTCACCTATCTCCATCTGGCGGCATCGAAGCCGTGCACCGACGCGCTGATCGCCTCGGGCACCACGTCGATCGCTTACGAAACCGTGCAGACCGCCGACCGCGCGCTCCCACTGCTCGCTCCGATGAGCGAAGTGGCGGGACGCCTGTCCGCCCAGGTCGGTGCGTACCACCTGATGCGCAGCCACGGCGGTCGTGGCGTGTTGATGGGCGGCGTGCCCGGGGTCGCGCCAGCCGAGGTCGTCGTCATCGGCGGCGGCACCGCCGGTTACAACGCCGCACGCGTCGCCGCTGGGATGGGTGCCCACGTCACAGTGTTCGACGTCAGCATCAACAAGCTGCGCGAGGTGGACGCCGAGTTCGGCGGCCGCATCGAAACGCGATACAGCTCGATGCTCGATCTGGAGGACGCGGTCAAGCGCGCCGACCTGGTGATCGGCGCCGTGCTGGTGCCGGGCGCGAAGGCGCCGAAGCTTGTCACGAATTCGACTGTCGCCCATATGAAGCCGGGCGCCGTGCTCGTTGACATCGCGATCGATCAGGGCGGCTGCTTCGAAGACTCGCGGCCCACCACGCATGACGACCCCACGTTCGCCGTTCACGACACGTTGTTCTATTGCGTGGCCAACATGCCGGGTGCGGTGCCGCGCACGTCGACATACGCGCTGACCAACGCCACCATGCCGTACGTGCTGAAGCTGGCCGACAAGGGTTGGAAGGCCGCATGCGAATCCGATGCGGCGCTGGCCAAGGGGCTGTCCACGCACGAGGGCGCTCTGCTTTCCGAGCAGGTCGCCTCCGACCTGGGTCTTGACTACACCGATCCGGCCACCGTTCTGCGCTGACCGTTGCCAAGGAACGCGAGCTAGAGGTCGTCCACGTCGATGATGCCGTCTTGAATTGCGCGAGCAACCAGGGCGGCCTTCGTGGTGGCCGCGCGTCCGACCGCCGCGTACTTGGCCCGCACCCGCTGCAAGTGCGTACGGACTGTCGTCGGGGCGATGCCCAGCTGCTGGGCAACCAGCTCCTTGCTCTCGGTTCGGAACCAGGCGATCAGTACTTCCTTCTCGCGCGGAGCCAGACTCGGATGGCCGACGGTGCTGTCGTTGAGCATCGCCCCGGCCATCTTCGGCGCGACATACGGAGTGTCGGTTCCCGCCGCACGGATCGCGTCGATCAAGTGTTCCTTGCGCTCCGATTTCGCCAGATAGGTGACTGCGCCGCGATCCAGTGCAGCGAGGATCACCTTGTCACTTGGGAAGTGTGAGTACACGATCACCCGATGCCGCCGTTGCACGATTCGATCGAGCCCGGTGAAGTCGACCCGACCTTCTACGTCCAGCCCGAGCACGACCACGCCGATGCCCGGCACAACGGATGCGGCATGTTCGGCGAGGAACTGTTCGGCGGAGAAGTAGCTGCCGTCGAACCGGATCGGAGGTTGGGCCTGAGTGCACCACAACTCCACGGCGGCATGGATCGCGTCATGATCGTCAACGACCGTGACCCACTCCGTGCGCGGCGGCTCCTTTGTCGGAGGTATTCCCGGCGCATCAGCCGCGCTGATTCTGTCGCGGATGGATTCCCGCAGTTCCATTGCATCCACTTCTCGTTGCCCGCCTTACGTACCAATGCAGCTGGTTTGTAGACCGAACGTATGTCAGGTGAGGCGTGCGAGGAATCGGGATTTTCCCTATCTCTTCACCTATTCCTGCAGCGCGGGCAGTACTACGGCGGTCAGCTGACCGATGAGCGGGCGCAGATTCTCCGTCTTCGGATCATCGGCCCGCGACCGCGTCAATATCGCCAGCAGAACCCGCTGGCCCTGCGGCCCATACGCGATGCCGACGTCATTGGTGCTGCCGTAATCCCCGCTGCCTGTCTTGTCGGCGGTGGTCCATCCCGGCGGCAGTCCAGCCCGCATGCTCGATGTCTGATTGCCGCGCATCCAGTCCTCGAGCTGCCTGCGTTGCGGAACGCCAAGGACGTCGCCCGCAAGCAGGTTGCGATATCCCCCGGCCAGCGCTTCAGGTGTGCTGGTGTCACGCGGGTCGCCAGGGACCGCCGAGTTCAATTCGGTCTCCCAACGATCCAGCCGCGACCGGTCATCGCCGATGCTGCGCGCGAACGCGGTGATGGCCTGCGGTCCGCCGATGACCTCCAGCAGCAGGTTGGCCGCCGTGTTGTCGCTGAGCTGCAGCATCGCCGGGCACAGCTGCGCCAGCGTCATCTCACCGCCCGCTCGTGGACCGGTCACCGGCGAGTTGGCCACGATGGCTCCCGGTTCGACGAACACCGTCCGGTCGAGTGACAGCCCGCCGCTTTCGACCATCTGCAATACCCGCGCGGCGGCATAGGTTTTGAACGTCGAACACATCGCGAACGGATCCTGCGCCCGATGGGTCAGCGTTCGGCCCGAATTCAGATTGACGGCGAACAAACCGATCAGCGCGTTATGTGCTTGTTCGAACCCCGCCAGGCTCTGTTCGAAGCTCGGATTGAACGGTGGATTGGCGATCGCCGACGGTGGTGCACCCGCCGCGAATGCCGCGAACGTCACACCGCCGATCAGAACCCTTCGCCGTGACAGTCCAGTCATCGGTCCCAGGGTAGCGGTCAGCCCGTGATGGCCCGAAGCGTCTGCGGCAACGACTTTTTCGACCGTTGCGGACCCAGCACGGCGGCGCCGAACGGCCGTGTCAGCAGCTTGCGCGCGACGGCGTTGACCTCTTCGAGGGTGACGGCGTCGATTTTGTCGAGAGTGTCGGGGATGCTGCGGTGCTCGCCGTAGTTCAACTCGCTGCGGCCGATACGGTTCATCCGCGAGCCGGAGTCCTCGAGTCCGAGCACAAGCCCGCCCCGCATCGACCCCTTCGCGATCCGGCATTCGGCTTCGGTGATGCCGTCGCGGGCCACCGTCGCAAGTACGTCGGTGGTCACACGGACCACTTCGTCGAACCGTTCCGGCTGGCATGCGGCGTAGATCGACAGCGCTCCGCTGTCGGAGAAGGTGTCCACCGTGGAATACACCGAGTAGGCCAACCCGCGTGTCTCCCGAATCTGTTGGAACAGACGCGAACTCAGGCCGCCGCCCAGTGCGGTGTTGAGCACCGACAAGGCCCATCGATGCTCCCAGTGCCTGCCGGGCGTGCGCACACCCAGCGACAGGTGCGTTTGTTCGGCGTCGCGGTTGACCAGATGCAGCGCCGGCCGGCCGGTTACCCGGCCGGTGCCCTTGCGCGGCGGCAGCGGACTGCGACCACGCACCAGCCTCGGCCCGAAGTGCTCGCGCACCAGCCCGACCACCTCGTCGTGCTCGACATTGCCTGCGACCGCCACCACCATCCGCTCGGGAACGTAGCGGCGGACGTGAAACGAATGTAGTTGCGCGCGAGTCATCGCCGATACCGAGTCGACGCTGCCGATCACGGGGCGGCCGACGGGATGGCCGTCGAACATCGCCGAAAGGAACACATCACCGAGCGTGTCCTCCGGGTCGTCGTCGCGCATCGCGATTTCCTCCAGCACGACGTCGCGTTCGAGCTCGACATCGTCTGCGGCGCACCGTCCTCGCAGCACCACATCGGCGACCAGGTCGATCGCCAACTCCAGATCGGTGTCGAGCACATGCGCGTAGTAGCAGGTGTGCTCGCGCGCGGTGAACGCGTTCAGCTCACCGCCGACGGCGTCGACGGATTGCGCGATGTCGACCGCGGTGCGCGTCGGAGTCGACTTGAACAACAGGTGTTCAAGGAAGTGCGCGGCACCGGCCACGCTGCGGCCCTCGTCGCGCGAACCCACGTTGACCCAGACACCGACCGAAGCCGAATGCACCGAGGGGATGAACTCGGTGACTACCCGAAGGCCACCCGGAAGCAGTGTGCGCCGCACCGCGGCAGCTGTTTCGCTGCCGCGATGCTGACCACGCAACGACGCCGACTTACGAGCCGGTGGTGGCATCAACAGGCGCATCCGCGCCCGACGGCGCGTCCGCAGTGTCGTCTTCGGCGACGAGGACCAACGAGATCTTGCCGCGATTGTCGATGTCGGCGATCTCCACCTGCAGCTTGTCGCCGACGTTGACTACGTCTTCGACCTTCGCGATGCGCTTGCCCCTGCCGAGCTTGGAGATGTGCACCAGCCCGTCACGACCCGGAAGCAGCGACACGAACGCACCGAAATCGGTTGTCTTGACGACGGTTCCGAGGAACCGCTCACCGATCTTGGGCAGCTGCGGGTTCGCGATCGCGTTGATCTTGTCGATCGCGGCCTGCGCCGACTCGCCATTGGTCGCACCGACGAACACCGTGCCGTCGTCCTCGATGGAGATGGACGCGCCGGTCTCCTCGGTGATCGAGTTGATCATCTTGCCCTTGGGCCCGATGACCTCGCCGATCTTGTCGACCGGCACCTTGATCGTGGTGATCCGCGGCGCGTACGGGCTCATCTCGTCGGGCGCGTCGATGGCCTCGGCCATCACCTCGAGAATCGTCAGGCGGGCGTCCTTGGCCTGCGACAGCGCCCCCGCCAGCACCTGCGACGGGATGCCGTCGAGCTTGGTGTCCAGCTGCAGCGCGGTGACGAATTCCTTGGTACCGGCGACCTTGAAGTCCATGTCGCCGAAGGCATCCTCTGCTCCGAGGATGTCGGTCAGCGCGACGAAGCGGCGCTCCGTGCCACCGCCTTCAATTTCAATGTCGTCAGACACCAGGCCCATCGCGATGCCTGCCACCGGCGCCTTGAGCGGAACTCCGGCGTTCAGCAGCGACAGTGTCGACGCGCACACCGATCCCATCGAGGTGGAGCCGTTGGAGCTGAGCGCCTCCGACACCTGCCGAATGGCGTACGGGAACTCCTCGATGCTCGGCAGCACCGGCATGAGCGCCCGCTCCGCCAGTGCGCCGTGGCCGATCTCGCGGCGCTTGGGCGATCCGACGCGACCGGTCTCACCGGTCGAATACGGCGGGAAGTTGTAGTGGTGCATGTAGCGCTTGGTGGTCTCCGGCCCCAGCGAGTCGATCTGCTGAGCCATCTTGATCATGTCCAGCGTGGTGACGCCAAGGATCTGGGTCTCGCCACGCTCGAACAGTGCGCTGCCGTGGGCCCGCGGAATCACGGCGACCTCGGCGCTCAGCGCGCGGATGTCGGTGATGCCACGACCATCGATACGGAAGTGGTCGGTCAGGATGCGTTGCCGGACAAGCTTTTTGGTCAATGACCGGAACGCCGCGCCGATTTCCTTCTCGCGGCCCGCGTACTGCTCGGCGAGCCGGTCGAGCACCTCACCCTTGATCTCGTCGGTGCGGTCGTTGCGCTCGGCCTTACCGGCAATGGTCAGCGCCTCCGAGAGCGTCTCGGTGGCGACCGAAGCCACGGCGTAGTAGACATCCTCGCCGTACTCAGGGAAGACCGGGTAATCGCCGACAGGCTTGGCCGCGCGGTCGGCGAGCTCCTGCTGTGCTGCGCACAGCGTGGCGATGAACGGCTTGGCAGCCTCGAGGCCTTCGGCCACAACGGCTTCCGTCGGCGCCTGCGCGCCACCGGCGACCAGTTCGACGACGTTATCGGTCGCCTCGGCCTCGACCATCATGATGGCCACGTCATTGTCTTCGAGCACACGGCCCGCGACCACCATGTCGAACACGGCGCCCCCGAGCTGCTCGACGGTCGGGAATGCGACCCAGGTGCCGTCGATCAGCGCGACGCGCACCGCGCCGATGGGTCCGGAAAACGGCAGACCCGCCAGCTGGGTGGACGCCGATGCCGCGTTGATGGCAACCACGTCGTACAGATCGTTGGGATCCAGGCTCATCACCGTGACGACGACCTGGATCTCGTTGCGCAGGCCGGAGACGAACGACGGGCGCAGGGGCCGGTCCGTCAGCCGGCAGGTCAGGATCGCGTCGGTGGACGGCCGGCCCTCACGGCGGAAGAACGAGCCGGGGATGCGCCCTGCGGCGTACATCCGCTCCTCGACATCGATCGTCAGCGGGAAGAAGTCGAAGTGATCCTTGGGGTTCTTGCTTGCGGTCGTCGCCGACAGCAGCATGGTCTCGTCGTCGAGATAAGCGACGGCGGAACCGGCGGCTTGCTGGGCGAGCCGCCCGGTCTCGAAACGGATGGTGCGGGTGCCGAAGCTCCCGTTGTCGATAACGGCGGTGGATTCGAACACGCCGTCTTCAATTTCAACTACAGACATGGACGTCCGTATGGCCTCTCTGGTTCATTGTTCAGCTGTTTCGCGTCGTCATTGTCGGAACTCGACGCAGCCCCCGAAGGGGGGCCCAGCACCACCGGCCTTGATGCGGCTACGGCCGTCGATCGAAGCGGCCGGCATCCCCCGTTGGGGAGTCCGGCGGCCACTACCGAAGACCGCGCGATCAGGCGGGCCCTGACGTGAGACGCGGGAACAGCACACGCGATATGCGCGAGCCGCACCCAGTTGTTCGAGCCGAACGGCTGGCGAACGCGACCATCTTACATCGCAGCAGGTCCGCCACCCCTAATCGGCTGCTCTTCCGGGGCGCTCAGGACACGTCCTCCACGCACACCGTGAAGTTGCGTACGTCGTACGGGTAGCCCACCCCGCTGGCGCATTGGTCGACGCTGGCGACGTTTTTCAGGATCTGCGTGGCGCGCTGCCGGTTGGGCACCGAGCTGTCGTTGCAGTCCACCCGGACTGGATCCTTGTCGTTTTCCGGGTCGATGCTCATGCAGCCACCCACCACCCAGTCGATGTCCATGCAGATCGTGTTGCTGGTGTCGGAGAACGCGCTACGCATCGAGTAGTACGAGTCGACGTCGGCGGGACACTGGTCGCTGTTCTCCACGGACGCAGCGACCTTGAAGTTGGACTCCGGGCTACCGCATTCGGCCTTGGTGGCTTCCGGCCGATCCGGCGTGCCACCCATCTTCAGGCAATCCCCCACCTGCATGTCGACGGTTGCCGCGGAGGAACAACCCGTCAATCCCCCGACTGCGATGAGCGCCGCGGTGATGACCGCGGGCAGGGTTTGCACCGTCTGACGTCAGCGACGCAGACCGAGTCGCTCGATCAGGGACCGGTAGCGCTGCACGTCGACCTGTGCGACGTACTTCAGCAGGCGGCGGCGCCGACCCACCAGCAGCAGCAGCCCGCGCCGCGAGTGGTGGTCGTGCTTGTGCAGCTTCAGATGCTCGGTCAGGTCGGAGATCCGCTTGGTCAGCAGTGCGACCTGGGCCTCCGGCGAGCCGGTGTCGGTGTCATGCAGGCCGTACTGGCCCAGAATGTCTTTTTTCTGTTCGGCAGTGAGCGCCACGAAACAACTCCATATCCATAGGTCCGCGTCATAAGTCGGTGCCTTCTCATAAAAAGGCCGACGCGGCCGCCGCGAACTGCAGCGCACGTCGTCGGCTGGCAGCTTATCTCATGCTCAGTGCGCAGAAAGAATCGTGCGGGCGTGCTCGGTGTCGCTGCCCATCTGTGTGACCAGGTCGCTCACCGAATCGAACTTCTCCTGCCCACGGAGCCGGGCGACGAAGTCGACCGCGACGTGCTGGCCGTACAGGTCGGCAGCGGTGTCCAGCACGAAGGCCTCCACGGTGCGGGTCCGCCCGGAGAACGTCGGGTTGGTGCCAACCGACACCGCGGCCTGGTAGCGCTCGCCGGGGATGACGGTGCCCATCACCGGACCATGGCCCAGCACCGTGAACCAGGCGGCGTACACGCCGTCGGCGGGAATCGCCGAATACATCGGCGGTGCCACGTTGGCGGTGGGAAAGCCGAGCACCTTGCCGCGCCCGTCGCCGCGGACCACCACGCCCTCGACCCGGTGCGGCCGGCCCAGCGCCTCGGTCGCTGCCACGACGTCGCCGGCGTCGACGCAGGATCGGATGTAGGTCGACGAGAACGTGACCGTCTCGTCCTGGTGATGTTCGGCGACCAGCGACATGCCCTCGACCGCGAAGCCGAAGCGCTCGCCCGCCTTGCGGAGCAGCGCGACGTTGCCTGCGGCCTTCTTGCCGAAGGTGAAGTTCTCCCCGACCACGACTTCGACGACATGGAGGCGTTCGACCAGCAGTTCGTGGATGTATCGCTCGGGGGTCAGTTTCATGAAATCCGACGTGAACGGCATCACCAGGAACACGTCGATGCCCATTTCCTCGACCAGCTCGGCCCGCCGGGTCAGCGTGGTCAGCTGCGCGGGGTGGCTGCCAGGGAAGACGACTTCCATGGGATGCGGATCGAATGTCATCAGCACCGTCGGCACGCCGCGGGAACGGCCTGCCTTCACGGCGTGATTGATCAGTTCCTGATGTCCCCGATGGACACCGTCGAACACGCCGATCGTGACGACGCATCGGCCCCAGTCCGTGGGGATCTCATCCTGCCCCCGCCAGCGCTGCACAGCCGCAAGCCTACGGCGCGTCCGTGTCCGGGGCTTCGCTAGATCACCAGATCAGGTGACCATTGCCTAAACTTTGTTGTTGTGAGTCCAAACGGTAACCCTCGCGACCTGACGACGGTTGCCCAGGACTATCTGAAAGTGATCTGGACGGCCCAGGAATGGTCACTGGAAAAGGTCAGCACCAAGATGCTGGCCGAGAAGATCGGTGTGTCGGCCAGCACCGCATCGGAGTCCATCCGCAAGCTGGCCGACCAGGGCCTTGTCGATCACGAGAAGTACGGAGCCGTGACGCTGACGGCGGCAGGCCGGCGCGCTGCGCTGGCGATGGTGCGACGGCACCGGCTGATGGAGACCTTCTTGGTCCGCGAGCTGGGTTACAGCTGGGACGAGGTGCACGACGAGGCCGAGGTGCTCGAGCACGCCGTATCCGACCGCATGCTGGACCGCATCGACGCCAAGCTCGGCCATCCCACCCGCGACCCCCACGGCGACCCGATCCCTGCAGCCGACGGACAGGTGCCCACGCCTGACGCGCGGCAGCTGTCGGTTTGCAAGGACGGCGACGCGGGAACAGTGGCCCGCATCTCCGATGCCGACCCGGAGATGCTGCGGTACTTCGACAGCGTTGGTATCAGCCTGGACTCGCGGCTGCGGGTGCTGGCCCGGCGCGACTTCGCAGGCATGATCTCCGTGGCCATCGAGAGCCCAGAAGGTCCGGACGGTTCTGCAGCCACCGTCGACCTGGGAAGCCCTGCCGCAGAAGCGATTTGGGTGGTCGGCTAGGGCTAAGCCGTTTCCGCACCTTCACGAGACGGCTGCTTGAGGCCAGACGACAGCACGAGCGACGCCAGTACCACAGCGACCAGAAGCAGCGCAGGGACATCTCCCCACAGATGTCCCAAATGGTTTCCGTGACCGAAAGATTGCACGGCCATGATGGCGGCGTGGACGGCGCTGGACCACACGGTGAACCAGATCAAGCTGAGGTTGGCGCGCGGGTTCCGCGCCGCGTTGAGCAGAAAGACACCAAGCGTTGCGTAGACGCCGACGATCATCATGAAGTAGTCAGAGTGGTGGGGCGCGCCAGGATGCCACGCCCAGCCCGACGGCCACACCAGCGCCAGTGGATACAGCAGCAGCATGATCGCGCCGAACGCGGCCAGTGCGAACTGAAGAAGTCTGTACGGCGACGCCATCTGTGTCTCCGATCTTTCAAACGGGTTGCCAGTATGCGCTCGAACGCCTTACAGCGTCGCAGGTTTGAGCACCACCACTGACTTCGTGCGGCTCGGCTCGTCGCGCAACAACGCGATCACGAGACCATCGGGCGCCGTTGCGGCATAGACCCCTTCGATTCCGGCGGGTTCCAGCGCCCTTCCGTGACGGGCGGACTCTGCCTCCTCTGCGGTGATCTCGCGGCGCGGAAACGACTGCAGGCATGCCTCGTCGAGGCTGTAGCTCAGCCGCGGTTGCTCGGCGAGATCGTCGAGGGTGCGAGCCTGATCAAGGCCGAATCTGCCGACGCGGGTGCGCCTCAACGCCGTGAGGTGGCCACCGACCTGTAGCGCTTCGCCGACATCGCGGGCCAGCGCACGGATGTATGTACCGGAGGAGCAGTCGACCTCGACGTCCACGTCGACGATGCCGTCATGCCGGCGCACAGCCAGCACGTCGAAACGGTGAATACGGACGTGACGAGGAGCCAGCTCGACGGTCTGACCTTCGCGCGCCAACTTGTAGGCCCGCTGGCCGCCAACCTTGACCGCGCTGACGGCAGACGGAATCTGGGCGATGTCACCGCGCAGCGCCGCGACGGCCTCCTCGATCTGCGAATCGGTGACGTTGTCTGCCGAAATGGTCTGCAGGATCTCGCCTTCGGCGTCCTCTGTCGACGTGGTCTGTCCCAATCGAATGGTCGCGGTATACGCCTTGTCGGTGACGGTCAGCAAGCCAAGGATCTTCGTGGCCCGTTCGATGCCGACGACCAGCACGCCGGTGGCCATCGGGTCAAGCGTGCCGGCGTGGCCGACCTTGCGGGTGCCGAAGATGCGACGACAGCGGCCCACCACATCGTGACTGGTGAGACCGCCGGGCTTGTCAACGATGACGAGACCCGGATCGGTCATAAGACGATCGCGGTCAGCGCTAGGCCGTCGCGCACCGACCACCGGCCCGACAGCGTTTCAAGCGGCGGCCCAGAAACGGCAGCGGGGTCGATCAGAATCCGCGACACGAACCCACCAGATGTGCCGGTGTCGTCGACGTCGAACACGATGTGCGCATCTTCGAAGCCGAGCCAGCGACGGGTCAGCGGGTACCACGCCTTGTATGTTGTTTCCTTGGCGCAGAACAGGATTCGATCCCAATGAAGTCCGGAAGGCATGGCCTGCAACTCGGCGCGCTCGGCAGGCAGGCTGATGGCGCCCAGCACACCATTTGGCAGCACGTCGTGCGGTTCGGCGTCGATCCCAACCGAGCGCACCTCGTCATGCCGGCCCACGACCGCACCGCGGTAGCCCTCGCAGTGCGTCATGCTGCCGACCACACCGTCGGGCCAGCACGGTTCGCCCTTGTCCCCCTTGAGGATCGGCACGGCCGGCACCCCTAGCTCACCGAGGGCCTGCCGTGCGCAGTACCGCACGGTGACGAATTCGGTGCGCCGCTTGGCCACCGACTTCGCGATCAGCGGCTCCTCTTCGGGTAGCGGCGCCAATTCCGGTGGATCGTCATACATCTCGGCGGCCGCCAAAGCGCGCGGTGCACCGGGTAGCACACCGGACAGCAGGGTTGAGACGACGGTCATGCCCGCCTCTCTTTGACGCGCTGCTGCACTTTCTCGGCGTGCTCACGCATCTCCGCAGTGATCTCGAAGTGTCCACCGAACTCGTTGAGATACCCCGGCGCGTACTTAGGGTCGGGCAGCACCTGTCGCAGCCACCGATAAGGCTTGCGGCGCCGCCACTCTCGCGGATAGCCGACGGAGACCTCTTCGTGACGAACGCCGTCGTACCACGTGGTGCGCGGGATGTGCAGGTGACCGTAGACCGAGCAGACCGCGTTGTAGCGGGTGTGCCAGTCCGCGGTCGCGGTGGTGCCGCACCACAGCGAGAACTCCGGATAGAACATCGCATCGCAGGGTTCGCGCACCAGGGGGAAATGGTTCACCAGCACGGTAGGCGTCATCCAGTCGAGATCCTCAAGCCGCTTGCGCGTGTAGGCCACCCGGTCGCGGCACCAGGCATCGCGGGTGGCATACGGCTCCGCTGACAGCAGGAACTCGTCGGTGCCGACGACATTGCGCTCGCGTGCGATCGCCAGGCCCTCGGCCTTCGTGCCGGCTCCGGCAGGCAGAAAGGTGTAGTCGTAGAGCAGGAACATCGGCACGATCGTGGCCGGTCCGCCCTCGTCGGTCCACACCGGAAACGGGTGTTCCGGGGTGATGATGCCCATCTCGTCGCACATGTTGACCAGGTAGTCATAGCGGGCCTTGCCGAAGATCTGCATCGGATCCCGGTTGGTGGTCCACAGCTCGTGGTTACCTGGCACCCAGATGACCTTCGCGAACCGCTTGCGAAGCAGATCCAGCGACCAGTGAATCTCGTCGGTGCGTTCGGCGACGTCCCCTGCGACGATCAGCCAGTCGTCGGGAGAGGCCGGGTGAAGCGACTCGGTGACCGGCTTGTTGCCGGTGTGACCCGTGTGTAGGTCGCTGATCGCCCACAGCGTGGGTCGGCCGTCGCGTGTCACAACCGACCAGCCTACTTGCGGAGTCGTCAGAGCTCCGCCCGGCAACTAGAACATGTTCCTGTTTCCTGTTCGGCGGCGCGGCGCGGACCGCTACACTCCCCGCAGGGTCGGACAACGTGAGGGGGTGTGATGGTCGCCAAATTGCGCCTGCTTTCAGCGCTGTGTGCGCTGGTCGCGGCGGTGATTGTGGTGTGGCAGACCAGTCCGGCCGGACCACTGCGGGTCAATGCGACCGATATCCCCATGACCAACGTCACCACCACGATCAAGTGGCCGGTCATCGATACGGTCGATCCCGATCCGTTCAACCCCTGCCGTGACATCCCGCTCGACGTCGTCCAGCGCATCGGGCTGGCATTCACGCCGCCCACGCCCGAGGAAGGCCTGCGCTGCAAGTACGACGCGGGGAACTATCAGGTGGCCGTCGAGGCGTTCGTCTGGCGCACCTACGAAGAAACGCTGCCGCCCGACGCCATCGAACTCGACATCGACGGTCACCGCGCCGCGCAGTTCTGGGTGATGAAGCCGACCGACTGGAACAACCGGTGGTGGATCACTTGTGCGGTCGCCTTCGACACCAGTTACGGCGTCATCCAGCAGGTGCTCTTCTACTCGCCGATCTATGCCGGCCAAGATGATGTCGACTGCATGAGAACGAATCTGCAGCGGGCGCACGAACTCTCGCCGCACTACATCTTCTAACGCACGATCTTGTCCATCGGACTCGAGCGTTCGAGCATGCCTATCGTCTCCTCGCCCGCCCAGCGGTAGCGCACACCGGCCTGCTGCAGCGCAGCGTCCCGTTAGTTAATACTTCACGCGGAAGTTGCCGACCAGCTGAATCATGTTGTTGTCAGGATCAGCGATCGGAAATAGTCGTACGCCCTTGTTGGCATCGATGATCTCGCCAGTCACAAGACCCATTTCGCGAAGTTCGCGGACGCCTTCCTCGAAGTCAGACAGGGCCAAGTTGAGCATCCCGTTGCCGGCGCGCAAGGGGTCCTCGGTCACCTGTACCCAGCCGCCATCGGTGACCTGCCATTCGACCAGGTTCGGCATCGGGTTGTTGTCGGGTTCGCGTCCGAACAGCGTGGTGTACCAGGCCCGGCCTGCTTCGATATCGCTCACCGCGACGACGGCCAGCACGAAGTCAACGTGCGCCATGATCAGTTCTCCTTTGCATCAGCTACTGCGGTGAATTCCGCTGCCAGAGTGTTTAATTGCTGCGCGGTTCCGTGTTCTCGCCACTCGGGTTGCTCCTGGCCGGGTAGGTAAACTCCGTGCTCCGTCAGCACCACCCAGGTGTTGGCATCTTCTGCCCGGAACTCGACACTGGTGACCGAGACCGTCGACAGTCGGTCCTCGGTGTGCAGCGTCGACGTAGTGAGAATTCGTTCATCAGGCACGATTTCGGCGTAGCGCGCCTCATACGTGAGAGCACGGCCCTCTCCATCGAACCCCTTGACCGTCTCGAGGCCGCCAACCACAAAGTTCTGAGAGTGCTCGGCGCCTCTGGCCATCCAGCGTCGCCGGGCTTCCGGATTCGCCCAAGCCTGAAAGACCCGCTCGACCGAGGCCGGGTAGCGACGCTCCAGCGTGAACGTCGAGTGCGTTATCTCCATGATCAATTTCCCTTCAGATACTCGTCGAGTTGATCAAGCTGCCGTTCCCACTCCGTACGCTGGCGGCCGAGCCACTGCTCGGCTTCACGCAGCGCCTTGGGTTCGATCCGGCAGCTGCGCACCCGGCCGACCTTCTCGGTCACGATCACGCCAGCTGCCTCCAGTACCTGCAGGTGCTGCATCACCGCAGGCAACGACATCGTCAGCGGCTCGGCCAGCGCCTTCACCGCCGCCGGGCGGCACACCAGCCGCTCGACGATCGCCCGCCGGGTCGGGTCGGCGAGCGCCTGGAACACGCGGCCTATGCCGTCGGAAGCGGATTGGTTAGGCACATGCTTAACTATCGCGATCGATCACTGAAAAGTCAAGTAACTGGTTAACCATGCGGCAGCATCGACGACGGCGGTTGGCCATTACCTGTCGACTTTCTGCAGACCAGGCCGCCCGATCGGACTGCGATCGCTGCTCTCCGCCTTCAGCAGCTGCGGGCAGAAGTGACACGTATTTTGAGAATCCACACGACCAGCTCCGGCATAGACGCGAAGGCGGCCGGTTGTTCGACACGCGTTAGATTCGTTAGGTGACCGCAGTATCTGCCGCCCCCGCCTCGACACCGACCCGCTCGAAGGTCAAGCAGTACGCCGGCCGCGCCGTCAGCGGCCTGTTGCACCTGCCACCACACACCACCGAGTACACCGTGCACCGGGGCCTGCGCGTACCGATGCGCGACGGAGTCGAGCTGGTCGCCGACCATTACGAGCCACAGACGTCGAATCCGGCGGGCACACTGCTGGTCCGCGGGCCCTACGGCCGCATGTTCCCGTTCTCGATACTGTTCGCCGGCGTCTACGCGTCGCGCGGCTACCACGTCATCGTCCAAAGCGTCCGCGGCACATTCGGCTCCGGCGGCGACTTTGATCCGATGGTCCACGAGATCGCCGACGGTGCCGACACCGCGGCGTGGCTGCGCGACCAGCCATGGTTCACCGGTTCCTTCGGCACCATAGGGCTGTCCTACCTCGGCTTCACGCAATGGGCGTTGTTGACCGAGCCGCCGCCCGAGATGAAGGCGGCGGTCATCACCGTCGGCCCGCACGACCTCAGCGGGCCACGATGGGGCACGGGTACGTTCGGGCTGAACGACTTCCTCGGCTGGAGCGACCTGGTCGCCCACCAGGAAGAAACCGGCTTGATCCGCGGGTCGATCCGCCAACTGCGCGCCCGACGCCTGCTGGCCCGCGCAACGGCCGGCCTGCCTGCGGGTGAGGCGGCCCGAGCGCTGCTGGGCACCGGGGCACCGTGGTACGAGTCATGGCTCGAGCACCCGGAGCACGACGACCCGTTCTGGTCCGAGCGCCAGCTTCACAGCGCCCTGGACCGCACCGAGATTCCTGTGCTGTTGATCGGCGGCTGGCAGGACCTGTTTCTCGAGCAGACGGTCGCGCAGTTTCAGCATCTGCACCGCCGTGACGTGCCCGTCGCGATGACGATTGGGCCGTGGAATCACACCCAGGTGGTGACCAAGGGCGCCGCGACCGTGATCCGCGAATCGTTGGACTGGCTCGACACGCATTTGGCGGGAGGCCAAGGCAATCGGCGCAGCCCAGTACGGATACACGTCAACGGACAAGGCTGGATGGATCTACCGGTTTGGCCGCCCGCGATGCCCGAGCAAGTGCGATACCTGCAACCCGGCGGGCGTCTCGGCGACGCAGTGCCGCCCGACACAGCGCCGTCGTCGAAGTTCACGTACAACCCCGCCGATCCGACGCCCACCATCGGCGGTCGGTTCCTCGCGCCGGAGAGCGGCTACCGCAACGACACCCGGCTGGCGCGACGCGCCGACGTGCTGAGCTTCACCGGAGACGCCCTATCTCGCGATCTTTACGTCGTCGGATCCCCGGTCATCGAGTTGTCGCACAGCTGCGACAATCCCCACAACGACCTCTTCGTCAGGATCAGCGAAGTGGACGCCAAGGGACGTTCCCGCAACGTCAGCGACGGATACCGCCGCGGCACAGCCGATTCCGGGACCGTCAGCATGGAACTGGATGCGATCGCGCACCGGTTCCGCACGGGTTCGCGTATCCGGGTGATGATCGCAGGTGGGTCGCATCCGCGCTTCGCCAGGAATCTCGGCACCGGAGAGCCATTCCTGACCGGCCGGCGGCTTCAATCCGCCAAGCACACGGTGCATCTGGGCGACGGCGCGTCACGTCTGGTGCTGCCTGCGGGCCCGCGTCCACCGTCAACCGACTGAGCGGCGAACCCGGTCGGCGATCTCTTGTAGGAAGGCGTCGTCGTGCACCGGCGGCGCCCACTCCGGGCTGACCGGTAGGTCGACCCAGCTGGTACATCCCGCGTACTCCGGCGTGCGCACCAGCCGCAGCGGCTCGACCAGAGGGCTGGCCTGCACCACCAGCACCGTGAGCCGGTGCTTGGGCCGGAAGTCGATCCGGTCCGCGCGCACCGATTGATCGGTCCAAATATGAAGCGGCGCAATCTCTTCGAGCGCGTCGGGCAGATTCACCTCAACGGCGGCAACGACTTTGGCGCCTGCACGCAGCACTATTGCATCATCGGCGCTGTCTGCGGCAGCGATGTCGAGAAGGTCACGGTGTTCAGGACGCACGCGCTCGGCATGGCTGTGAGCGACCGTCGGGAACAGCAAGAAGCGCGATGCCGTGAGAGCGAACCGCTTTTCACCGATACCACCCTTGCGCAGCAGCACAGTCTGCCTGCCGTCGAGCAGCGCATGCACTGCCGCACTCCACTCCTTGAGCGCGGGCTGCGTAAGGGTTGTCGTCACGCGGTGCTGGATGTCGCCGACTTCGCGGCTCCGGCCTTCAGCCGCGCCAGTACTTCGGGCCGTCGCAGTGGCGGCACCGTCTTGGGTGGCTGCTTTCTCGGCGGCAGGCTGTCCAGCAGCCGCGTGGTCGTGGCGGTGACTTCTGCGACGGCGGCCTCGAACGCCTCTTCGTTCGCGGCCGACGGCCTGGTGATTCCGCTGACCTTGCGGACATATTGGCGGGCGGCGGCCTCGATTTCCTCGGCGGTCGCGATGGGTTCCAGGCCGCGCAGTTCGGTGATGTTTCGGCACATGACACCCACGATAGGTTGATTGGATGACGAACGACGACGTCCTGCTCATCGACACTGAAGACCGGGTGCGCACGCTGACGCTGAACCGGCCGAAGTCACGCAACGCGCTATCGGCCGAGCTTCGCAGGCGGTTCTTTCAGGCGCTGCACGATGCGGAGACCGACGACTCGGTCGACGTTGTCATCCTCACCGGCGCTGACCCGGTGTTCTGTGCCGGACTCGACCTCAAGGAACTCGGCGATTCCTCGGAGCTGCCGGACATCTCGCCGCAGTGGCCGCCGATGACCAAACCGGTGATCGGCGCGATCAACGGCGCGGCGGTGACCGGCGGCCTGGAGCTCGCGCTGTACTGCGACATCCTGATCGCCTCCGAGCAGGCCCGGTTCGCCGATACCCATGCCCGCGTTGGTCTGCTGCCCACGTGGGGTCTTTCTGTGCGGCTGCCGCAGAAGGTCGGCGTCGGGATGGCCCGCCGGATGAGCATGACCGGGGACTATCTGTCGGCCGCCGACGCGTTGCGGGCCGGATTGGTCACCGAGGTGGTGGCCCACGACGAGCTGCTGTCGGTCGCGCGGCAGGTGGCGGCGTCGATCGTCGGCAATAACCAGACGGCGGTGCGCGCGTTGCTGGCCTCGTATCACCGCATCGACGACGCCGGGACCCGCGAAGGTCTGACGATCGAGGCCGAGTCGGCCACTCAGTGGATGAGCCGCGCCACTGGCGACGACATCACCGCCAACCGCGATGCGGTGCTGCAGCGGGGCCGTGCGCAGGTGCGCTGATTTTTCGTAGGCTGCGGGTCGTGAACGAAGCGCACAAGCACTGCGGAAGCGACGAATGGCGGCAGGCGATCCGGGATGTCATCCTGCCGTGGGCGCTCGGCGACGTCGACCTCGGCGACGACGTGCTCGAGGTCGGACCCGGATATGGCGCCACCACCGACGTGCTCAGCGAGGCAGTGCCGCGACTCACCTCGGTCGAGATCGACGACGAGCTCGCGGCCATGCTGATCGAGCGCTTCGCCGGCCTGCCAACGGTGGAGATCGTGCACGGCGACGCGACGTCTCTGACTTATGCCGACGGCCGGTTCTCCGGCGCGGCGTGCTTCACGATGCTGCACCACGTCGCGACGAACGAACTGCAGGATCGGCTGTTCGCGGAGGTTGCCCGCGTGCTGCGGCCCGGCGCTGCGCTGGTGGCCAGCGACAGCCTGGCCAGCGACGAGTTGCGAGCCCACCACGAGGGCGACACCTACAACCCGGTCGACCCGGACGGCCTGCCATCACGGCTGGCGGCGGCCGGTTTCGTCGACGTGGACGTGCGGACCAATCCGTACGGCTGGGCGGTCGTCGCAAGAACCGCCAACAACTAGTTCCGCAAAAAGTGTCAGAAGTGCGCATAGTCGGTGCTCCTAGCTGTAACCGCAGCCCAACCAGGGCAGCGATCACACCAGGAAAGCGCCATGACCACCAACTTCGACACCGATTCGAACACCCAGACCGTCGCGGCAGCATGGGCGCCGTACACGCAGACCATCGCGGCCGCATGGTCGTCGAGCCCCCTCGGTCAGCCTGAACACGAAGACCGATTGGGCCTCGCCACAACCGGCCCGACCGAGTCGGTCATCCCGGAAGAACCGCAGCCGTCGGCCAGGCGCGCGCTACTCGCAGCGGCGCTAGCGTCCGGAGTGATCGGAGGCGCCGCGCTGGGCGTGATGCTGTTCGACTTCACTGAATCCGCTCAGCCCACCGTCGTGGTTCCCAGATCCGAAAGCGGGTTGCCCGCGCCAACGAGCGCCCTACCGACTGAATCCCGTTCAGACGACGCAGCGAGTCCGAATCCGGTTGTGTCCGAGCAGAAAACAGCCCCAGTCCCGTTGGTTCCCGCGCCGCCGAGTAGACAGCACGCAGCCGACGTCAGTACGCCGCCGACAGTCAGCGGTGAGGGCGATAGCACGGTGATCGTCGAGGTCCCGATCCCGGACTTTCCACCACTACCCGAGACGCCAGAGCAGGACTCCGAAGAGCCGGACCCCGAACCGCCCCTGCTGGACGACCCGACCTTCAAGCTGCCGGAGCCGGATCCGGTGCCACCGGTGTTTCTGCCGGATCTGCCGCTCGCCCCGATGCCCAACCCGGACCCTGCGCCGGAACCCGACCCGGTGATCGAGCTTCCACTGGCTCCGTCGGCAGAGCTGAACCCGCAGCCCGAGCCGCCGAGCCTGCCGAAGTTCGTCCCGCCGGTCGGGTTCGGGTCGTAGCATCAGCGCTACCCACGTCGGGGGTCGAAGCGATGACCGCAGCACATAACTGGGACCTCGGGGGCCCGGGCGGGAGCGACGCTGAGCTGGCCCGAGCCTCCGCGGCCGGAGACAGGCAGGCGTTCGCAGGAATCTACGACCGCTACGCGGACCGCCTGCACGACTTCTGCGTCGGGATGCTCCGCGACCGCGACGGCGCCGCGGACTGTGTGCAGGACGTGTTCTGCATCGCGGCGACCCGTCTGCCGCAGCTGCGCGAACCGGGAAAATTGCGGCCCTGGCTCTACTCGATCGCCCGCAATGAGGCGCTCCGACGGATCCGCGAGCGTCGCCGCGAAGAACCGTCGGACGAACTCCCGGACATCGCCACAGGTGAGCCCGGACCCGAGACCCTCGCCGCGCGCACCGAACTCGCCGATCTGATCGCAGACGCCGCCGGTGGACTCTCCGAACGCGACCGCACCGTTCTCGAGTTGGCTTTCCGTCACGGCTTGGACGGACCCGAGCTGGCCGAGGCCCTCGGGGTCAGCCCGAGCAACGCCAACACCCTCGTTCACCGGCTGCGCGGGTCCATCGAACGGTCGCTCGGCGCGCTGCTGGTCTCCCGCCGCATCCGCAACACCGGCGGATGCCCCGATCTCGCCGCGATGCTCGAAGACTGGGACGGACACTTCAATGTGCTTATGCGCAAACGCATCTCGCGGCACATCGAGTCCTGCGACAACTGCGACGAGGAACGGCGACGGCTGGTCAGTCCCGTCGCGCTGCTGGGCACCGCGCCGGTGTTCATCCCCGCGCCGGACTGGCTGCGCGACCGCACGCTGAGCGAGGTGCAGCTGACCTCCTCGTCGACGCCGATGGGCAAGGCGCATGGTCGGCCGAATGACCAAGGCGGCCGCAGTTTCGTCATGCCGGTTACTGCGTTCATCGCCGCATTGATCGCCGCGCTGGGGCTGACACTCGTCTGGCTGAGTCAGAAGAGCGTCTCGATCACCCCCACCGAGGTCAGCGAATCACTGCCCGCCACCGATGCGCCTGCGCCGCCGCCCAGCATGGCGCCGCCTCCACCCGCACCGACTGCGGAGTCGAGTGTTCCCGTCGTAACAACGCCGCCGGACCGACGGACGTCGTCGGTTCCGCCGCCGGTCATCACCACACCGCCACCACCCGTTCCAGAGCCGCCGCCACTCCCACCCGGGGAGCCGCCCGTACCGCCGGTGCCTCCGGAGCCGCCGCCCTGGCCGCTGCCCGAGTGGCCGCTGCCCGCGTGGCCAGACCCACCGCCGCCACCGCCGGGAGGCGGCGACCTCACCGGGCCGGGTGACTTGACCGGGCCTAACCCGGACCGGCCGTGTTCCACCGTTCAGTGCCCGTGAGCGCAGGGAACACAACCCAGGAATTCTCTTAAAAGTGTCCGAGCGCGGCTTTGCAGACGCTCTTACCTGTGACCGCGGCCCAACCGGGCCGCCATCACTTAGGGAGCGCGCCATGAACACCACCTTTGACCGCAACGCGACCGAGCCGAAGTGCAGACCATCGATGCGCGCGTGGGGTGCGGCGGGTGCGGTGATCGTGGCGTCCGCCATCGCCGGGTGCACGAGCGGCGGAGAGGCCGGTTCCCCCGTCGCAACCCGGCCGGGCCTGCCGGCGACGTCCGGACCCGCGTCGGCCAACGTTGGCGAGCCCGCCGGCAGCGGGATCGTCGCCAAACCCGCGTCGACCGCGTTTCCCATGGAAGCTCAAGACATTCGGCTGGTGCGGCTCGGCGACCAGGACATCGCGCTGCAGTTCGAATTGTTCAACGGCACACAACAGCCGGTCGAACCGTACGACGTCGGGCTGGGCCTGATCGAACGCAACTTCAAGCTCGTCGACCTGCCGCGCGCAACCGCCTATGACGTGCAGGAGGCCGACGGGTTCGACGGCCGGGTCAGCGACAACCAGTACGACGAGATCGCGCCCGGTTCAGCGGCCACCATCACCGCCGTGTTCACCGCGCCGCCGGAAGAGACCACGTCACTGTGGTTCATGACCAACGTGCTGCAGCCCGTCGAGGTGCCGATCGAAGCCGCGGGGTCGGCGGCCCTCAAAGACGATCCGGTGCTCACGGGCCCACGCGGCCCCGAGCCCTACGTCAACACTCTGATTTGTGCGAACACGGGCCCCGAGGGTGTTGGCACGGAGACTCCGGTGGAGATCAAGCTGCCCAGCGACGTGTTGTTCGAATTCGCCAAATCGGATCTCACACCGGCGGCACAGTCTGCGCTCGATGCGGTCGACGACCAAATCGAGGCCACCACGGGCACTATCACTATCGAGGGGCATACCGACGCCATCGGTGACGACGCCTCCAACCAGCTGCTGTCGGAGGCCCGTGCGGCTTCTGTGCGGGCGGCACTTCAGGACAAACTCGGCAGCGGATTCACCTACAACGCAGTCGGATTCGGCGAGTCCCGGCCGGTCGCTACGAACACGAAACCGGACGGCAGCGACGATCCAGACGGGCGCGCCCAGAACCGACGGGTGGAGATCCGCACCGGCGACGTGACCGCCGCCGCGCCCGTCCAGCTCGAAGCCCGCGAAGTGCCAAACGATCTGGCGGCCAAGGGCGCTCAGGCGAAGGTCGACAGCGTCAAGCGCATTGACGGCCACCTGCTCACCACGGTGACCTTGACC